>NZ_JACJOD010000082.1 GCF_014695385.1 Trichocoleus sp. FACHB-46
GGCGACCGCAGCAGCAAGACCTTCAAGTTGTTATGGGTGATTGTAAAGTGCTGGCACTGTTTCTTCTACGTCACCGATGGATGGAAGGTTTACTCTATGTTCATTGAGGAAAGCGACCAAATTGTCAGTAAGACTTATATGACTCGGGTGGAGGGAGAGAATACCCGACTGAGGCATTATTTAGCACGATTGCACCGGAAAACCTTGTGCTACTCCAAATCAGTTGAGATGTTGAAGTGTTCACTTCGGTTGCTGCTGCATTATTTGAAGTATCGGACAATTCCTCTCTCAGCTTAAATCATTACCTATTCAGCAACGCCACTAATTCAAACGGGCTTATGAGAGATTGTTCGTCTTCGCTCTGAGTCACGTGCCTTTCATCCTAATACTTACCCTGACAGGTATAGCGCGGAGCTTCCCGGCTAGCGGCTAAAGCTGCGACAGCACAGCAATTCTTCAGGGTCTAGTGATTGAATTCTTTAGCTGCCCAAGTTAGACTCGCCTGGCAAAGCACGTCATGGCAAACAGGCGATAGAACAGGTTCTAGAACTATGGGAACGTTTGTGGATAGACGTCGTACTACTCTCCCTCACTTCCACAGATCTAGAACACTATCCTTTAGCGGGAGGTTTAGGAGCGCGATCGCTTTCCACCTTCTCTAATCCATCTAGAAGCAGCCGCCTCAGCTTTTGCGCTAGAGACAGCTCGGTCCACAGCGGATTATCCGAGTACGCCTCGTCAATTCGCTCTCTAAGTCCTTCAATGTCTACTGTTACTCGATCTGCCACAATACTGGTTAGCTTAAATTTGTTACCCACAGCTTAGCCTACTGGTTGTACCTCAACTTCATGTTCATTAATGTGATGCAGTTTGCATTGGATTACTGTATGCTGTATTCATGAGAACAGTCACGGCCTCTCGGCTCAGCTTCTAGCTAGAGGTATCTTAATGACGCTAGCTCTGAGGCCAAGGCAATGAAGCTAGCTGCACTCAAGCAACAGGCCTACGAAGTACGGAAACGTCTTAGCCTCCTCAATGGGGCAGTTGTACAACCCTAGAACTTCGAAGCTGGAATGAAGCCACAGTTTACCAACTTGAGCAAAAGTAGGCTTGGATAAAGGCCTTGCCAGGTTCACAGCCCACAGTTGCTACAATGCTCGCCTCGATGCCCATAGCCTCATTCTCTACAACTTCAATTTCACACCCAAGCGTCGGGATATAAGTACCGCCACCTCATTGTTGAGGAGTTTCTCGCTATCTCAAGGACGCTGAAGTGAATCAAACTCGGCTTAAAGCAGCTGTTCTCTCCCAGTATCACTTCATAAGAAGGGGAGGATGGCTGAGTCACGCCAGTCTCTAGAGGGCTCGTTTTTCTTTCCATTGAAATTAGAGGCGATCGCGGGGCAGATCAGGTAAACTACCATCATCGAAAATCACTAGCACAGGAGAGAGTGGACTCGATGCATTCTCAGTTTTTCTCGGTCGGGATCACAATTGAGGGGATGGCTATGTTCTAGGTCGTCCTAGAAGCCAAAAACCCCAACTGGTGGAACAGAAGGGGTTTTTGGCTGAATTGGTTGTTTTTAGGGATAGAGGGGACTCTAACTTGTATGCTTGTCCGGCGTCAGTTAGGTCGCCCACATCGTTATGCGCCTATATTAACTCGATTTGTCACGGAATTCAATTGGAATTTACATAAATTCCGCTTTGAAATTTCAGCAGCTTCAGCCTCAGTTGGGGTTGTTGTTTCTATAGCGCATAACTCTCTATCCCTTACTTAGTAAGGATTAGGGAGATTTATCGTGAATACTCAAGTTTTGCTGAGAACTCATCCTGGGGAAGCACCTCAGGATGAGTTCTCGGCTCATATCCAACCCCCGCATTGGCAAGAGTGGCTCAAGAGTGGGGTTAACCCCGAACTGATTGCCAGGAACGTCCGGAGTTTAAGTGGGGAAACTCCTTACGACTACCTTTGTTACTCCACTCAACTAGAGCGCACTAACTCTGGACGGCTCGTTACGCGGCTGATACGGCAGTACGCTCATGTCGAGTTTGGCGGTTGGTGGTGTAATGGCCTGGACCCTCTGGATGATTGGCAACCGATGCTCTGGGGTTGCTTCAAACCCAATCGTCCCCGCATCGACTTAGAGAAGTCTAAGGTCATTAAGTACGAGCATCCGCCAAAGCTACCGACTCGCGCTTTCTTCCTCAACCTGACTCCGCGCCTCTGGCTGGAAGTCGCAACTCGCTATGGAGTGGCTTCCACTGAGATGGGTGATGGGGAAGATGCTCAAGTCGTTGCATCTGAAACTTACTCAGGGTTTTGGCAGTGGGTGCTAAAACATCCCACCATTCCGATCATTCTGGTCGAAGGGGCTAAGAGAGCGGCTTGTTTACTCAGCAACGGTTATGTGGCGATCGCCCTGCCTGGCATCTTCAACGGTCGGCGCGTCCTACGCGATGAATCCGGTAAAGTCTGGGCTGAGTCCTTAATCCCAGAACTGGCTCTATTTGCCGTCCCCGGTCGCCGCTTTTACTTCTGCTTCGACCACGACCGCAAACCCAAAACCATCAAAAACGTCAACTTGGCCATCCTCAAAACTGGCAAGTTGCTGGAGCAGCAAGGCTGCGAGGTGCAAGTCATCTACTTGCCCGGACCTGAGAAGGGGGTGGATGACTTTGTCGTCAGTCGAGGCGCTGAGGCTTTTCAAATCCTCTACTCCCAAGCTGCCTCTCTCAGCCATTGGCAATGGGTACAGCAACAGCAGCAAAAACTCACTTACTCTCCCAGCTTAGTTCTCAATGCTCCTGACTTGTCCCAACTTCAGTTCCCTGCCCTTGCACCTTCTGATGCCAGTCCTGCTCATCAACTTAACGCTGGCATCCTCGCCATCTGCTCCAGCAAAGGCACAGGCAAAACTAAGCTGATGGCACAACTTGTGGCTGATTCCCGCCAAGTCCTGCTGCTGACTCACCGCCGTTGCCTGGGGCGATCGCTGGCCGAACGCATGGGACTGACCTGGAAAAGCGATGCGGATAAAGCCAATGGGCAGTGGATTGATGCTCAGGGGAAAGGCACGACTCAGCGCTTAGGGCTCTGTGTCGATTCACTGCTTTCCATCGACCCCAATCAGTTTATTGGTTGTGACCTCGTTATTGATGAAGTCTGCCAAGTCTTGACGCATCTGCTGACCTCGAATACCTGCCGTAAAGATGGTAAACGCCCCGCCCTCCTAGCCCGTTTACATTGGCTGATGCGCGTGGCTCACCGAGTTGTCGTGGCCGACGCCGACCTGAATGACTCCACCCTCAAGTACCTGCAACAACTCCGAGGTGAAGACAGTGGCGTGAACTTGATCTATAACGGATACCAACCTCAAGGCTATCCAGTGCAGTTTCTGCATTGCCCTAATGACTCTGCCATCACGGCTCAACTGCTAGAGGATATTCAAGCAGGCAAGACGGTCCTGCTGCAGACCGATTCCAAGGACTACGCCGATGCGATCGCGGCGATGCTTCCGCCTGAGAAGCGTCGCATCAAAATTACCAGTGATACCTCTGGGAATGAAGAGGCGGTTGAGTTTGTCCGCCATATTAACGAGCAAGCTCCTCACTACGATGTGGTGATTGCCACGCCCTCCATGGCGACTGGGGTGAGTATCGAAGTCGATCATTTTGCCGTTGTCTATGGCGTCTTCTTCGGAACGCTCCCAGATGCGGATGCCGCTCAAGCGCTGAGTCGCGTCCGTGCTCCGATTCCTCGCATCGTCTGGTGTGCCGCTCAAGGCAAGAACTTCTCTGAGGTAGACCGCAGCGAATACCCCTGGCACATCAAGCGATCTCTGAAGACGAAGTTTGACCAGGAAGCAGCCTTGATTCGCTCCAGTTTGCATCCCGACTTGATGCCGGTTCTGGATGCGGAAGTCGATTGGGAGCAAAACCCCCACTTGAACTTGTGGGCGGATATTACCGCTAATCTTAATCGAGCCATGTGGCGCTTACGGGACCAGTTGCAAGCTCGGCTTCTCTATGAAGGTAATACTGTAGAAGCGATCGCCGCCGAGCCGATGCAACCGATCAAGCAACGAGTGCAGGAAGCTAAGCAGCACAATCGTGCCCTGGAGTATCAAGCGATTTCTACCGCCCCCGCATTAAGCCCCACAGAGCGACTAGCTCTAGAAGCGAAAGAAGTCCTGAGCCTGGAAGAAAAACGCGCCCTCGAAAAAGCGCGGCTGGCCGACTTTTATACCGTTCCCTTAGAAGCGGTCACTCCAGAACTAGTCACCTTTGATGAGCGTGGTAAACGCCGAGGTCAGATTGCCCGCTTAGAGATGTTCCTTTACCCAGTCCTGGCGACTCAGAAAACCACAGAGGCGATCGCCAAGCAAAGTGTGTGGAAGCAGGGGTTATGGATACCGGACCTCCCAACGGCTGAGGGGGAACGAGTGGCTCGGGTTCTATTAGGATTACTCCCGTTTTTAGTCCCTGGCCGAGAATGGACGAATGAAGACTTAGAACCCCTAGGCGCGATCGCTCGTCGCTATACTCAGGACGTGAAGCGCTGGTTAGGGTTCAAGATCCCGGATGCCCCCGAGCAGGGCAATAACCTGTGGATCTTCCGACGACTTCTATTGCAGCTCGGCATTCAGATTGCCGCCCACCGCCAAGGCAGAAACCAAAAGCGCTCCGTGTGGATTAGCCCAGAAGCTTGGCAGACAGTACAGAGCATCCTCGATCGACGCCACCTGAAACGAGAGCTGTCAGACTTAGCTGCCTCCCATGTTGTAACCCCCTCTAGTTACTAAATATATAGCTGGCGCTTACAACCCCGAACCCTCAAGCTTCAATTCTTACCACTTCCTCCTGAAAAGAAAGAATCGGCAGATCAAGCTTTACCCAGAGAGCGAAAGACTGGGCAGCCTGCTTGCGAATTGCACTACCTGAAATCATTTTCAATGTTCATTTTGGTGTGCTCCAGAAGTACCCAACCTCTTGTCCATTACGCCTAGCTTTCCACGCTCTACACCCGGAAAGCTCAGCCAACTCATAACTATTCAAGGATTTTTACTATGATAATGACATCCCCTTCAACCCTCGCGATCGAGCAGGACTATGCCTGGCTGATCGCCATTCCTAAGCGCGACGAATTCACTCAGCCTCAATTTCACTTTGGCGAACGCGTGAAATGGTCTGGAGAAGATACCCAAGGAGTATGGTCCCGTAAAACCGGACGCATTATTGGCTTAAAGTTCACCCACGATTCCCAGTGGCATTATTCCATTCATCTAGATACAGAATTCTTACCCTCTGAAGCGATCGCCGAGGAAGTTTGGATAGCAGAAGCAGAACTGAAGTTAGTGCCAGACTCTGCTTCGGTACGCAAACAACTGAAGCCTGAATCTGAGTGGATGACCACGCAACAAGCCGCTCAGGTGTTGGGCATCTCCGCTGAGCAACTTCGCAAACTGCGGCGACGGCAGCTGTTCAAAATTGGCTATCACTACCGCGATACGAGTGTTCCTGGCTCCGGACTACCCCACTGGCAATGGCATATTGAGCGCTGCGGTAAAGCTCTAGAAATGCCACCAGAGAAACGATCCAGTCGCACTAAATAGAATCAAGCTACTTGTCGAACCGTCCATCTCTCTAAAAGCGAAGCGAACTCAATGAAAGATAAATTCTGTAGTTAGCTGTTGACTAAGGACTCATACCCTACCCTTGATCTGAAGCCGAAATTAGAAGATGTAATTAGATTAAGGGTTGGGAGCTGTGAAATAGTAGTTGAACAAATCAAGCAAAAATACTTGCACTGCTAAAAAGTAGAGTAGAATCAAACTGCAGGTTTAGCTGCTGCCAAACTCCGAGTGGTATCTCTAAACTAACAAACGAATACTCCTAGCTCTGCTAGATGCTCCTGCTTTTAGGACAGATAGTGCAAGGGTTACTTGTGGTTAAGCTTTTCTGTGTAAGTTTGAAAGCATGATCCAGTAGTCTCTTATCTGTCTTGCCTGTCAGTCTTAAAAGTTTCTGAGTTTCTTGCCTTGTTTAGACAAAGAGCCCTACGGGTGCTAAAACTTTGTAACTGCCGAAGTTAAGCTGTAGGGTAATTAATTTTCAATGGGGATCTGCTAGCTATAGAAGATTAACTGAGGTTTTTTAAATAAATAATTGGCTAAAATATGACTCTAAAGTGTTATCCTCACCAGGCAAATTTGCTCTCGAATTAGAATGAGTATGACTTAGTAAATTAACTCAACCTTAGGTTTGATTACTTCCATTCTTACCCTAAGTCCAAAAGACAGTCATTGGTTAGGGAAAAATTAGGGAAACCTAAAAACTTAAGCCCTGAAAGCTATGCTAGATAAGGAATTCAGTTCCACGATGTCCCTCCGAGAGGAGGGACATCGTGGAACTTTGGTATCAAGCAGAGCAGCTACGAAAGACTGAAGGAATGAGCTAGAACCTTCTGGGTGTAAGCTTTTTGCATTTTGTTTTTAAGCTTGAATTCTTTTCAAATGTAAGTAAATACAGGCAAATATTCCTAAGAAAATAGGGAAGAAATAGGGAAAAGTTTGGTTTCAATACCTTAGCTTCTATCACTCAGAGGGTGAATGATTCCCCTTGTAATCTAAAAATTTATGGGCAAGGCTTGCTGCTCAGCTAGCTTGGCACATCCTTAGAGATATGTTCAATTTCATGAGCCTTGCTGCGAATTTCTTAGTTGAGCCCTACGGAATGCCCAAGATTTTCTAACTCAGCCTTTAACGTATCTGGTTTGGGAAACGTTATTATCATTTGCCGAAAGGATTGTAGATTAACAATCTTGCCTGTAATTCGGTAGGTCGGGTTACTTAGCAACCGGCTGAATGCTGGTAGACTGTGGTACGGTTGCCCATTCTTCATCGTAAATAAGTAAGCGTGTTGGGGGTTGAAGCAGCTCCGTAAACCGGGTACTTCCCAACTCATTCCTTTGTCATCTTCGTAAGAATAGACTAGCAGCCACTCCTCCAAGTATTGGTGGAAACAACGCCCATCAGCATATTGCAGATTCGGAATTGCTAGCAATCGCCTTGGCTCCTGGCCTCTTTTCCTGCTTACAGGTAAGTGCACCCACCATTGGTTTCCCTCTCGATACAGAGAACCTTCTCCGGCCGAACTGATGGAATTCTCAACCTTTCCATCACTCTGAAGGAGAGCTGAAATTTTCAGGGTTCGTAGGACTGTAGGTCGTTCGGGAGATAAGTAAGTTAAAAGCGCAAACAGGAGAAAACGCTGATAGCTGAGGGCGATCGCGCTAGGAGTTCGCAGGGGTCCTAGCGTGGTTCCTCCTTGTTGGGATTGAGTGCTTTGAAGAAATCTGGGGGCACACTCTGAGCGAAGCCCTTCCCCAAACTCTAAAAATTCTGTCCACTCCAACACTTGCTTGGAGCGATCGCTCACGGGCTGATGACTCTTTACTTTCTCTCCAGCCTGTATTCTTAACTGACGCAAAGAAGCAACAGTGGGAAATTCCACTTCTATGTTGCCTAGGTTGGGTTGTTTCTCTTGCCAATAGACAAATTTAGCCACTGCCAGCAAAGTGTCTAATACCTTCAGCTCTGTATGAGGACTCTGAATTCCTTCACTTGAAAGCAGCGAACTCTCTGGCTGCTTTCCTCGCAACCACTCTAGATAAGACTGAGTTAATTCAACCGTTTTCCTGGCTGCCACTTGGTCTTGAGGGTGGGCATCTGAGTGATGCAGCCTTGGGGGAATTGGCACAAACTCAATCAAGCAGTGAAAACTAAGATCCTCTAAGGGAATTGCCCGCACCTGATGGAGCCACCCAAAAATCCTTAAAAGTTGCTGCTGGTGTTGCTGGGCCGTTGCTGCACTAACTGGCGAGCTTAGTCTTGCTGTTGGAAAGGGTTGAGTTAGAAACTGGTAAAACGTTTCTAATTCCTGCTTCAGAGTTGGAGTCAGCTGCTCTACTGCCAATCGATAAGACTGCCTAGCTTTGCGATTTGTCAAACGAACATGCGTTCCAGATCTTTTACGCTCCCGCTGGCGAGGAGTAGAGCGTTTTATGTCTGACCAAGCGACAGAACTAGACCCAGGCTGTTCTTTGCACCAAGCAATGAAATTATTTAAGGCCCAGCGATAATTGCGTCGGCTATTGCCCGCTACCTGCAACTGCTCAAACAAAGCATCTTGCAGTTTGGGAGCATCCTGCAACTGCTTCAGCTGCACCTGTTTTAGAAACTCTAGCCCTTGCTCCCGCTCCTCCCGAGTGAGTCGTTGCCCCTTTGGCAAGGGAAATCCCCAAGCTGGAAGAGTATATCTCACCAAAGCAGTTTGGACTTGAGCCAAAGTGGCATCAGCCTTCTTAGAGGTCATGGCAGTTTGCATAGACTGCTCATAGCCAAGCCAAGCATCGTACAGAGTCACAAAGGACCGAGATGCGCAGGGGTCATCCATAAAGATTCTTAACCAAGAAAAGACTTACCCTAAAGGAGGCCGTAGGGTAAGCTAATATGACAACATTTCGATCACTATTTAAAGAGGCACCGCCTCTAAGGACTCTCCTATGGTTAATCCAGAGTTTAAGGAAAAGCTACAGCAGCTGAACCACAAACTGAAACAAGCCAACATTCGAGTCAGGGTTGTCCTAAAGGGCAACTCCTTATATGCTAGAGCGACTTTGCCGCCGAAGCCAAATTCCAAAAAGTCCCAACCCCATCAGCAAGACGTGACGCTTAATCTCAAGGCGAATCCAGAGGGACTGCGACGAGCTGAAGCAGTAACGAAGAAAATTGGGGCAGCGATCGAACTCAAAGAGTTTCTGTGGACTGACTACAGTCAACCCACCGCTCAAAAAGCAGCTCTAAAAACAACTGCTGAATGGTGGACAGCCTTTGAAACTAATTATTTTGAGCATCACAAGCGTACTGCAACGACTGAAGATTCATTCAAAAATAGGTATAGAGACTATGTAAAACGACTGCCTCAAGACCAAGAGTTAACTCAAGAGCGACTAGAGCGAGCGATTAAAGTTACAGAACCGGACAGTTGCACACGATCCCGAATATGTTTTGCCTACAAGGCTCTGGGTGAGTTTGCTGGCATAGATGTCACTTTTATCAATAAAGCACTGCGAGGTAAGTACTCTTCTAGTAAGCCTGCATATCGTGCCCTGCCTAGTGATACTGAAATTATGGAGTGGTTCGAGAAAATCCCTAACCTAGATTGGCGTTGGGTTTACGGAATGTTGGCGACTTACGGGTTGCGACCTCATGAAGTATTTCACTTGGATACCTCTGAGTTGGAGCAAGGGGGGATAGTTGTGAAGGTTCTACCTTCTACTAAAACTGGTTATCGAGAGGTGCAACCGCTTTACCCAGAGTGGATTGAGCAGTTTAACCTGCGTGAGAAGCGCTTACCTAAGGTGACAGGCAAATGCAATCGTGCCTTGGGAAAGCGGGTGACAGGGGCTTTTAGAGCATACAAAACTCCCTTTCCTTCCTACAATCTAAGACACTGCTATGCTATACGCTGCATCGAGTTTAATATTGCTGTTGCCATAGCTGCTTGCTTGATGGGACATGGTGTGTTGGAACATACCCGAACCTATCAAGCGTGGCTTTCGAAGGTGATGCAGCAGGAGATGTTTGGGCGCGCAATGAACAGTCCCACTCGACCCCAACCGCCTAAACTTGGAGCGGCTGATTTAGCGGCTTAGGCTTAATCTCTGATCTGAGGGAAGCTAGCCTCAATGCCAACCTAAAACTCTAACGTTATCTGTTGAGAACCCACTGGGTAGTGGCAACTATCCCTACTAAACCAGTTGGTTGTTCAGGTTAGCTTCACTTTCGCTGAAAATTATGAGAAACACTTGTCTTTGTTGGTAGGGTTATCAAAATAAGCTAGATCAAGCTTTAGTGTCCAGTAATTAATCAGCTGAGTCCAAAGTCTTTTGACTGAAGTGCGATCGCGCGATTCAAGTGTTTTTAAGTCCTATGGTACTTTAGACATCCTGCATGAATCATAAGGGGTGTGCCAGTTCGTAGTTGAGTAAGCCAGCAATCAGGTTTATGCGCAAGCTAAACCGCCTTCTACGATTGCGATACCGACCTGAGAAAATGCGGAAGA
>NZ_JACJOD010000083.1 GCF_014695385.1 Trichocoleus sp. FACHB-46
AGCTAAATTCGTGACCGTGTAGTTGATGGGACTGCTCAGTAGATACTGGCAGTAGTCGAGTTTGGTAAAGCTCATTGCTTCAGTTTAGAGCTGCTTTTGCGTAAGTCCTGATGATGTAATCGAGTTTTATCGCATGTTGGGCTATACCGTGGATGATGTCATCAGTTTGAGCAAACGTCTGGAGCCAGATAACTGAGCTTGGTGTTTTTACAAAGACAAATATAGGAGCGATCGATGACTGGCAAATTAGACGGAAAAGTGGCGATTATTACCGGAGCTTCTGCTGGCATTGGTGAAGCAACCGCGATCGCTTTAGCAGCCGAAGGAGCAAAGGTCGCAATTGTTGCACGTCGGGGCGATCGTTTGGATGCTCTAGCACAAAGAATTACAGCGAAGGATGGTGAAGCACTGGCGATCGTCGCAGACATCACAGATGACGCTCAAATTCAAACCTTGGTAGACAAAACCAAGACCACTTGGGGACAGATTGATATCCTCATTAACAATGCGGGGATCGCCTTAACAGGAGAGATTGCCACGGCAAACCCTGACGATTGGCGACGTATGATTGATTTGAACCTAGTGGCGTTGATGAATGTTACTCATGCCGTGTTACCAATTCTGCAAGCGCAGGGAACTGGGCATATCGTGAATATCTCCTCGGTAGCTGGGCGTACTATCCGCGTAGGCATTGGCGGATACAACGTGACCAAATGGGGTGTGAATGCTTTCTCGGAAGCGCTACGGCAGGAAATATCGCAGCAAAATATTCGGGTGACAGTGATTGAACCGGGAATGGTGAACACCGAAATTAACCAGCACACTACTGACTCGATCGCTAGACAACGCAGTGAAGAGCGGCGCAAATCCATTACTCCGTTAGAGAGTGAAGATATTGCTGCGGCGATCGTCTACGCCGTTACCCAACCTGCCCGCGTGAATGTGAACGAAATTCTGATTCGTCCCACCCTGCAAACTTGGTGAAACATGACGATCGTCGTTCGACAAGCAACGTTAGAGGATCTTGCGATCGTCTCAGATATTCTGTGAGAAGCAGCCCAGTGGCTTGCGCAGAAGGGAATGCCACTATGGAACAAAGATGAAGTTTGCCCTAACACAATTTACCCAGACGTGGTAGCAGGATTGTACTATCTTGCTCTCCACGACAACACGTCAGTGGCAGTTGTACGATTTCAACTGGAAGATCCTCAATTTTGGTCTGATATTTCTCATACAGATTCTGCTTTTCTACATCGATTAGCTGTGCGACGAACATTTGCAGGCGGGACGGTAGTCACAGAATTGCTGAACTGGGCTGTCGCTCATGCCTGTTGCTTAGGAAAACACTACCTGCGTCTGGATTGTGCTTTTGATCGAGTTCGTCTGCGATTAAGGTACGAGAGATTTGGCTTTCGTCACCATAGCGATCGCCAAGTCGGTCCCTACTCTGTTGCTCGATATGAGTATCAGCTCTAAGCAACCCACCTCTGAACCGTTGGTAGATAGTCCAAAGGTGGGTTGCTGCGAAATTGGCAAAGGGGTCAATTAAGACACAGGTACTGCATCCTGAGCCTCAGCCTGTTTGAAGACACTAGGAACTTCGGCAGTGAATACCTCACCATGCAACACTTCTGAGCGAGAACCATCGACTCCAACTGGAACATCCCCCGTAATTGTGGTGCGATAGAGAAGACGATCGACATCTACATGATCCAAATCTTGAGGAGCCAAATGTGCGGTGGCGCGGTTATCCCAGAAGGCAATATCTCCATTATTCCAGCGGAAACGAGTCGTATAAGCAGGCTTGGTAATTTGCTTAAAGAACAGCTCCAACAATAGCTTGCTTTCATTGGGCGATACGTCAACAATACGCGAGGTAAAGCCAGGGTTAACGAATAGTGCCCGTTCCCCAATTTCAGGATGAACTCGAACCACTGGATGAATGGAAGCAAGAGGATTAACCGCAATGCGTTCAGCAAATTTTGAGTTTTGGGGTTGATACCCGCCTCCATTGAAGCGATGTTCAGCTTTCAAGGTATCCGCTAATGCCCGCAGCGGCGCAGATAACCCTTCATAGGCAGCAACGAGATTGGTCCACTGAGTATCACCCCCGACACTGGGTACATTCACTGCCCGTAATATAGATGCGGCGGGTGGGTTAACTGCGGCAGTCACATCCGTATGCCAGGTACCGCCTGTACGGAAACCATAGTGCTTCTCATAAATCTTGCGATCGACGGGTTTGAGTTGGGGAAAACCTGGGACAGGTTCCGGTTCTCCCAGAGGATGGGCGAAGGTGACTTCGCCGAAACGAGAGGTAAACTCTACCTGTGCCGCATGATCGATGTTCTGCCCTCGAAAGAATACAACCTTCCACTTCAACAGTGCTTACGAATTTCCTGCACTTCCTCCTCAGAGAGAAATTGGGAAAGATTCACACCGCTAATTTCAGCACCGATGAATGTACTAACTGGTTTGACTTGGATATGCTTATAACCCATAAGAAAATTCTCCTTGAATGGCTTCAAAGTTTGAGCTTGGTACAGATAGTTCGAGGAGGATAACTGGTCCTCCTCGAACTATTGAACGTTTGGAAACTTCCAAAATCCTTGCGCTCTCCCAAATTCCGTGCAGCAAGGCTTGGGAAATTTAAATCTTCAACACTTCGACAATTTCATCTCCTCACCTACAGCGATCGGGCTGTTTCTATCGAATGCAAAAAGATTCTAGAGGGATGAGCGTTCTGAAAGAACTTTACTGCTTTTTTGATAGATTGACAACACAGAAACAGTTAGAAAATCTAACGTTTTGTTATTCGTATTATTTGTATCTCAGATCACGTCTTTTTGAAGATGGGTCATGTGATACTCGCGATCGCACTGTAAATCTATTAGTTTTCTGATCGCTTCTATTTTTTGCACTCCTCTCATGTCGCTTCGGAGAACATCAAAATTGTGAGCATCAACCGCGAAACTGAACTGCAATTAGCTGCCGATGTTCTAGTCATTGGGGGTGGTCCAGCTGCGGCTTGGGCAGCATGGGCAGCCGCTGCTCAAGCCGTGAGCGTCATCATTGTTGACAAGGGGTTCTTGGGAACGAGCGGTGCTGCTGCTGCCAATGGTAATGGCATCATGGCTCCTGCACCAGAGGATTGGGACACGGTACGATGGCAACGCTATCGAGCTGGACAAACGCTGGCTAGCTTAAGGTGGATCGAGCGGATGATCGGAAAAACATGGCTCAGCCTGCCGCTGGTGGAAAGTTGGGGCTATCGTTTCCCGAAGGAGAATGGGGAATCTGTGCGCCGCAGCTATTACGGTCCTGAATATATGCGCGTCCTGCGTAAAACCTTGTTGCGGATGGGAGTGCAGATTCTCGATCAAAGTCCTGCCCTGGAGTTTTTACTGGCAGATGATGGTTCTGTTGAGGGGGCAAGCGGGGTACAGCGTCAGCAGCATCGTGCCTATACCGTCCGTGCGAGTGCGGTTGTGCTAGCAAATGGGGGTTGTGCCTTTTTGAGCAAGGCTTTAGGGTGCAATACCAACTGGGGCGATGGTTTATTGATGGCAGTGGAAGCAGGAGGCGAACTTTCGAGTATGGAAGCCTCCAGTCACTATGCAATTTCAACGGCGTTCAATGCCACCGTCACGCGGGGAGTTCCCTTCGGCTGGGCAACCTATACCGACGAAGCTGGGAATAATCTGGGAGGTTACATTAATGGTCGTCGCGATCCGTCCTTCCTGCCGAATGCCTTAATCAAAGGTCCCGTTTATGCTCAGTTAGATCGTGCTACCCCCGAAGTCAAAGCGGTGATTGAGAAGTCCCACTTCATCGCGTTTCTCCCTTACATAAAGGCAGGCATCGATCCTTATACAGAACGAGTCCCAGTGACAATGGTGTTGGAAGGAACCGTGCGGGGAACGGGTGGAATTCGGATTGTGGATGAGCATTGTGCCACGAAAGTTCCGGGTCTTTATGCTGCAGGGGATGCGGCATCGCGGGAGTTTTTGGCAGGCTTAAGCTCTGGGGGCGGGGGTTCCAATTCTGCCTGGGCAATTTCAACGGGACAATGGGCAGGAGAGGGAGCAGCAGCCTTTGCGAAGCGTTTGGGTGTTCAGGCTCATGAACGATCGGTGCGTCCGGCGGGTCAAGCGGGATTGCGATCGCCTGCTCCCACGTCTACCGCTTTCGATCACGATGCGATCGTTCGCAGTGTGCAAGCCGAAATGTTTCCCTTAGAGAAGAACTATTTCCGCTCTGAGCCAAAGCTGGTCGATTCTCTCGCCAAATTAGAAGCTCTCTGGCAGCAGGTGCAAGCAACGCCCAAACAAGATACGGTGCGCGATGTGGAATATTCGCGTCGAGCGGCGGCGCTCACGGCAGTAGCGAGATGGGCCTATTTTAGTGCATTACATCGCCAGGAAACCCGGAGTGAACATATTCGCGTGGACTATCCCGAAACCGATCCGAATCAACGCTACTATCTGGCGACGGGCGGATTAGATCATCTCTGGGTAAGGCGAGATTGGCTCTCGGAAGAGATTATGAAACGTCCGCAAACTGAACTCGTTGGAGCCAAGCCATGATCGAATTGGTTAGCCCTAAACGCTGTATTACTTGCAATAGACATCCTGCATGAATCATAAGGGGTGTGCCAGTTCGTAGTTGAGTAAGCCAGCAATCAGGTTTATGCGCAAGCTAAACCGCCTTCTACGATTGCGATACCGACCTGAGAAAATGCGGAAGA
>NZ_JACJOD010000084.1 GCF_014695385.1 Trichocoleus sp. FACHB-46
GATCTAGTGAATTCTATCGCTTTAAAGCAGTAGGTGGCCAAAAGAGGATTTATCAAGTCTCTTCGACTGGCATTAAACGTTCAGCAAACTACGGGTTAGGAACACAGCCAGGAGATTACACTGTTACACATTTAACTAATCTTCCCATCAATATTCAACAAAGTGTATGGGTTTTAGCCTATAAATGCGTAGGGTATGTTAAAGGAGTTGAATACATTTTTATTAAATATCATACCTTAGGCAATCAATTATTACAAAAAGAATTACAAGATTTTGAAGAGTATTGTCACCCCGTAAAAACCGAGAGAATATTCCAAGAAATTTTTCTAATGCTTGGATATATCTATCATATTCAAGACATAGCTCTTGATCAATTAAGCCTTAGTAGTTTAGTACCTTTCACCAAGCTGAAATATTTTGAAAGAGATATCTTAGACAAACTGAGATTGCAGGACTCGGAGACTAACTCCTTTAAGTATCTAGAGTTAGTTCAGAACCATCTATTGATTGAGCAACGATTAGCTCAGCGACGTATTCAACACCAAACTGTAGAACTACTCACGTGGATTGATAGCTTTTTTAGCTGGGCAGATCAAAACCGAGTAAAGCTAGGTGCTGAAAAAGGGTTAGCTATCAGTACGAAGCGTTCTTACATTACATCTCTTATATACATTGCAAAATTTTTATATAAATCGCAAAGTGATTCAAAGGTTTTCAAAGATATTCACTTAATCCAAAAGCTAAAGGAAAAACGCAATCAATTAAAAGTAAGTGAAAAAAAGCAAAAGCAACAAATTTCTACTCGCTGTTTAGAGTGGGAAGAAGCCGTTGTGATCGTCGAAATGCAGAGAGAGAAAGCAGATTTTAGACATGGCGTACCTCATTTCAAAAAACACGGGATTTACCCCGTTAAACGTTCATCCAGAAGTATTGCTAGCGAACTGCAGAAAATCATCATTCTATTTTTAATGATATTAATTCCCAGCGATCGGCAGCAGACCTATCGACGCCTTCAGTTTCGTCGGTCTATCAGAATCAATGAGATTACAGACGGCGTCTTTCTTCTATGGGGAGACTTTCGAGGCGAGGTTTTTACCCCAAGAGACCAGATGGCAAATCCAAGCCAAGCTCAATGGTGGCTTGCGGTCTATGACTTCAAAACTGTTGAGCGCTTCGGTCCTTTTTGGTATCCTCTCCCTAATCAACAATTCCGTGATGGTAAGACCTTTTATGAATACTTAGAAATGTGGTTCTTTGGCCTAGAAGATATAGCTGACAAGTGGCCCCAATACTACAAGGGAGACAATGCTCAATGGCAGGGCCATATTGATGAGCAAGGGCAGCGATTAGGTTGGCGAGCTGCTCTAGAACCGAATCACGATTTCGCCTTTTCAATGCGCAGGACGCAAACTCCTCATGATAAAGATAGCTTTTGTAGCTTGGTAAAGCAGATATTCATAGAATTCACTCCAAGACTAAAGAACGGGGAAATTGTCCCTGTCACTCCTCACAGTTTTCGGACTATGTTAGCTACTTATACGGCAGGCAGACTAACTGCAGCTGAGGAAGCTAGTATGGCTTACTGTGAGCATCACTCCATTGAAAAGCGCCGAACCAGCTACACGCTCTTCAATAACATGCGCCAGATCACTGAAGCCATTAAGGTAATGGATCGCATTAACCAAAGCTTGTTCATAACAGATGAATTGGTACCTAAAAGGATTCAAGAAGCGAAGGGTGCATTACAGAACTTGTTGCAAGGGAGTAAACCTAGTTCGATCCTCGAAGCTATAGATATCTATGGAAGTAGCTGTGATAAAAATAGATTATCAATGTTAAGAACTGCCGTAGAACGATATGGAGTTATTGGATTAGGTGGGCCTAAACCTCGCAAAGGAAAAAAAACTACAAACGAATCAAAAGATTTTCTAAAAACTATCCCTCTCCAACGACTTAACAATCTTTTAAGTGCTGTAGAGGAAGGTTGCAAGAAGTTGAAAGTAGATGTTAGGGGTATTAGTAAAAACCGTAGTTACGTCCGAAAGTTTTTAGAGTTTTGTGAAAAGCAAAAGTGGTTAGAGTGTCCAAAGCATACTGCTACTTATATGCAAGAAGTCAAAAATTGCCGAGCTTTCAACAAAAAAGTTATTCCAACTGAGGAGAAAATTTCAGGTATTTCCCCAAAAACAGTAAATAATAATCATGTGAGTTTAGGTATTTTTGAGTCAGACTTTATTGAAGTAAATGGAGCCAAGATCCTAGCTAATCAAGACTTATGTAACGAACTAGATTCATTTGAAAATTACGTTATCCATTTAGGTGGTGCTCAGAAAGTTATTTGGAGAGTCAAGCACATTCTTGGGTTTTTACATCGGATTCAAGGAACTCCTTTATCAGACCTCAGACTAACTAGCTTAGTTCCCTTTGTACAGCTCAATTTCAATGAGAGCAATACCATTTCTTCTCTTAAAATCTTATTTAATCAACAGGAAACCACTTTCTCGTCAGAAGAACTCGAGAGAGGAATCATTACTCTTGAAGGATTGGCTCAGCAACAGATCCAGAAAAAATCCGAAGACTTAATAAATCTACTTGACTCATACTTTGACTGGCTTGATCAAACAACAGTTTCGGAGGAGGGATTAGCTAAAGGTACAAAATTGCTTAGATTAAATTCATTTATCAATGTAGCTAAGTTTCTCTATCATAATGAAACTTTGCGATCGGATTTTTCAGATATTTTTATTATTAATAAGTTAAAAGAGAAAAGAAGCGAATTTATTCATGACAAGAGGAAGCGTCAAGCACGTGTTGCAGCTCGATGCATAACTTGGGAAGAAACAATTCAGGTTATTGAGATGCAACGGAAGCAAGCTGATTTACGGCATAACGTTGAAATTGTTTCCAAAGAACCTGAGAAATTGTATCTTCGACCAAAAAAGCTAACGGCTATTGCTCGTAATCTCGAAAAAACTTTGATCTTGTTGATGCTCGCGCTAATCCCCAGTGATCGGCAACAGACCTATCGACGCCTTCAGTTTCGTCGGTCTATCAGAATCAATGAGACTATAGACGGCATCTTTCTTTTATGGGGAGACTTTCGAGGTGAGCTTTTCACCCCAAGAGACCAAATGGCAAATCCAAGCCAAGCTCAATGGTGGCTTGCGGTCTATGACTTCAAAACTGCTGAGCGTTTCGGTCCCTTTTGGTATCCCCTCCCTAATCAACACTTCTGCGATGGTAAGACCTTTTATGAATACCTGGAAATGTGGTTCTTCGGTCTAGAGGATGAAGCTGGCAAGTGGCCCCAATACTACAGGGGAGACAATGCTCAATGGCAGGGCCATATTGATGAGCAAGGGCAGCGGCTAGGTTGGCGAGCTGCTCTAAAACCAAATCATGATTTCGTATTTTGTGGTTTGTACTCTGGGAAAGCTTTGGAGCAATTAGATTTCACACAGCTTGTTGAAAATATTTTTATCAAATTTACTCCTCACCTCGACAGAGCAGAGGTCGTTCCTGTAACTCCTAACAGTTTCCGAACCATGTTAACTACTTACACGGCAGACAAACTCACGCCTGCTGAAGAGGAAAGTATGGCTTACTGTGAGCACCACTCTGTGGCAACACGACGTGAGCACTATGTAGTTTCTGACAATATGAGGCAGATTGCTGAGGCGATTAAAGTTATGAATAGAATCAACAACAGTCTATTCCTTAGCTGATGCTGCCGAAGCCAAGACAGTAACATTAAGTAAAGTAATTCTCTCTAGTGCTACTGAGCGATCGCGTCCTCAACCGATACAGCAAGCCTATCAATTCATCATCCATAAGCTGGCTTCTGCGCTTACCCTGAAAGTTATCAGCTATGAATTGGTGGGCTTGCTCCACAGTCCAGCCTAGCCGAGCAATTTGGATTTGAATCCCGATAATCACATCACTAAGGTCATTACAAGCGATTGCAGGAGCTAAAGGCACAGGTTGTGGAAAACTCACTTTTCCCCTCCCTGGACCCTCCCCACCGGAGTTTATTTGTTTTTCTAAAACACCATCAGCCCCCCCACCCTTCATATAGGCAAAGGTGTGTAATTCCCCTCTAGGAGATTCTTCTAGCACTTTGGTTGGTTCTGCTGCTGGAGCTGACAATGTGGCTGTAACTGGCTCTGGTGGCTCTATTACATACAATTCGGGATGCCACAGCTCTTTGTACTTCTGCAAAGTGCTGTGGCTGCACCGTGCCAAAGAGGCGATCGCCTCGGCTCGAGCGGTGGGACGATCGGGTAGCTGTCCTTGTTGGCCCAGTTCAAGGACAGCTTGTTTGATTCGGGTTTGAGCTTCTTCGGCTCGCTTCTGGTTGAAGTTGACGATGTTGTTAGCAGCATTGGGGAGTCGAAGGGTGCGATCGCGCTTAGGAGCGGTGCCCAGGGGCCAGTAATAGTTTTCTACAGCGGTAGCCCATTCTTGAGCGCGACGGCTGATTTCGTGCTGGTGTTGGCACCACTCTCGATAGCCAAGGCTGTTGATGGCGGTGCGTTCGATGTAATGGGCTAAGGCAGCACCGGAGAGAGATTGGAAGATGACACCGTAGCAGCCGATGGTTTTGAGCAGGTGGTTCGTTTGTCCGGGTCCTGTCCACCCTTGTTCCATTTCAGTTTCTAGTTCTTGCTGCCAGAGGGTAGTGTTGCTACGGCGGTTGTAGGAGCGGTATTGATGTTGCTTCTTGGCTGCGGCGATCGCTTGATGCAGTTGCTCTAGGTCTTGGGCTGTTACGGCTTGGTCCCACTGCTGGAAGAAGGAGGACAAATCGCTGGCCAGAGGTTGCAGGGTGTCACCGAGGAGAACGGAACCACTGCTGGGTTGCAGGGGCAGGCGATGGGCGTTGTACTCGCTGTATTCTCCGGCTTTGCTGTAGCGCTTGACGTTGGGGAAGACTTCCAGTTGCCCTGCTTGCAAGGGTAGGTGGTGAGCTTCCAGGCAGTGCTTCAGGGCGACAGCGAGGCCGAAGGTGGGGACGGCTTCAGGTAGGGGGATGTAGAGATGGAGGCCACCGTTCCAGCTAGAGCGCAGCAAAACGGTTTGGTGAATGCCGATGCTGGCGAGGGCACCTCGGAGGGTGATGAGGGCTTGGCGATCACGGGTGGGATGATGCAGGCTGAGGGCGTCGAGGTCGATGAGGCCATAGGTGGTGGTGGGACCGAAGCGGACACCAACGAGCTGAGCAGCATCTTGCCAGTAGGTCCAGAGACTACGGGGTTTGAGGGGGTACTGCGTGAGGGTTTGCCAAGCAGGTTTTTGACTGGCATCGATGGGGGTGGGAGCGACGATCGCTTGCCAGGGGTAGGGGAAGAGCTGGCACAAGCGCTGGCCTAAAGGTTCGCGGGGCAGGGGTTCTGATAAACGCTGACGAGCGAGCTTTGGGGCAATCGCCTGACTTCCACAGGCAGGTGTTTGTTTGCGTGGCATGATGCAACTCTCTAGTCCGGTGGGGGCAAGGGGACAGAGAATGCAAAGTGAGTAAGTACGACTGGTCACACTGCTGGTGCAGGTGATAGTGACGAGGGGTATGGCTATGCATGGTCTCTCTGTCCCGAAGTAACGGTTGGACAGGGAGGGAGCGATCGCGCAGATTGAGAACAGCTAAGTTTTCTCTAAGATTGGCTTGGAAGCCGAGAATTTTTCGTTTTGTTTTGATGCGCTCCATCCCTGATGTAGAGAGGAATAGAGAGCCATTTATCAGTAAAAACGGTCCAAGAGGCTTGTCACCTTTTGCGAAATGACCGTAATATAGACACATGGCAGAGTGGGTGACCTAACTAAGCGCCGGGAAAGCACAGAAGTTAAAGTCCCCTCTATTCCGAACTGATAATAAAAAACCTCCGAACCCCTTCTGTTACCGCAGTTGGGGTTTTTGGTTTTTAGTATTCATGAGACATCTTTACCTCCTTTTCCGTGACGACACGTTTCGTATCCCTACAGTCACTGGTTTCCTCCGTTTTTAAGTAACTTGAAGAGTAGTTTACCTGATCCACCCAGCGATCGCCTCTATTTTCAATCCAATGAAAGAAATGAACTGACAGCGATCGCCATCCAGCGCATCATGCTGCTCCTTCTTGGGCGTACAAGTAAGCTTGGAAACCAATGAAGACGGTTTTAATATCACTCACGCTGCCTAAATCAGCGATCGCATCCCTCAGGTCGTGATATTTCAGGTCTAGCAGTTGCGGCAACTTGCCCTGATCGAGTTCACCTACGCCTTCCTTGATGTACTGATCTAGAACAAAGTCTAAAAATTCCTGCTGTTTGCCAAAATATCGGGAGAAGATCAGGGCTTTGTGGGCGATCACACGCTCGCGACGACTGATCGGGGCTGCTGCATAGGCAATGTAAGCCAGCACGTCATACAAGTCGCTTTTCTCAGCATCAATCAGGCGGCTAATTTCGGTGAGTTGTTCTGTGCCATAGCCTTTTTCTGCCAACCCTTCTAAGAGGGCTTTCCGAGTGTCTGGACGACTCCAGATTGTGCGTAGCTCGCTCTCGTCTCTAAACAGCTCTGGAATTTCACCAAACAGCCGTTCTACAAATTCGGCTGCGGTCATGGGCTTGCCATCAGGGCTCCAGAAACTAGTAGAGATTTGATGCTGAAAGGTACGCTCTTTACCGTCAGCTAGCTTGATTTTGATAACTTGAGGGCGACGGGGTGGTTCTGCGTCTTCATTGCCCTCGGCAAAAGGGCCTGCGCTTAGTGGTTTGTCTTTTCCACTGGCTGATTGCCGAGTTTGCCGTGAGGTAACTTGCACAGGCTCTTGAGGTTCGCCATCCCATTCAGGGTCGTTGAAGTGTTTGTAGGCTTCGACGAAGTCATAAATGGTGAAGTAGTCTTTGCTTTCAAACAGCCGAGTACCGCGACCGATGATTTGCTTAAACTCAATCATGGAATTGATCGGTCGCATCAGGACGACATTGCGAACGTTCCGAGCATCAACCCCGGTCGAAAGCTTTTGGGACGTGGTGAGAATGGTAGGAATGCTTTTTTCGTTGTCTTGAAAGGTGCTGAGGTGCTGTTCGCCAAGTTTGCCGTCGTTAGCAGTGACACGGACGCAATAATTTGGCTCAGTGCTGACTTTCATCTGGTTGATTAAATCGCGCACGGCAAGGGCGTGGTCTTGGGTGGCGCAGAAAACCAAGGTCTTTTGATTTTGGTCGATCGCTTCCATAAACAACTGCACTCGGTAGCGTTCGCGATCGGCAATCTCGATGATGCGGTTGAAGTCGGCTTCGGTGTAGACTTTGCCCTCGTCAATCGCTCCTTCAATCAGTTCGTCCTCGGTGCTGTAGATGTATTCATCTAGGGTTGTATCGATCTGCGTGACTTTGAAGGGAGTAAGGAAGCCATCGTTGATGCCGTCTTTGAGGGCATAGGTGTAGACCGGATCGCCAAAATAGGCGTAGGTATCGGCGTTGTTCGCACGTCGGGGGGTGGCGGTGAGACCTAGCTGTACCGCTGGCGAGAAATATTCCAGGATGTCGCGCCAAGTGCTTTCGTCGCTGGCTCCGCCCCGGTGGCATTCATCAATGATGATGAAGTCGAAGAAGTCGGGGGGGTAGTCGCCGAAGTTGGGAACGGGGTTGCCTGCCGCGTCTTGTCCAGCCATGAAGGTCTGGAAAATGGTGAAGAAGACGCTGCCGTTTTTGGGTACTCTGCCCCGTTTCTTGATGATTTCGGGGTCGATTCGCACCAGGGCATCATCGGGGAAGGCAGAGAAGGCGTTGTAGGCTTGATTGGCGAGAATATTGCGGTCTGCCAAAAACAAAATGCGAGGTCGACGGGTGGGTTGGCGGCTGAGATTCCAGCGGCTTTGAAACAGTTTCCAGCTAATTTGGAAGGCGACGAGGGTTTTGCCTGTCCCAGTTGCCATTGTCAGCAAAATGCGGTCGTGCCCCTCTGCAATGGCTTCTAAAACATGTTTGATGGCATTGTGCTGATAGTAACGGGTTTCCCAAGTGCCGCTACGGGTTTCAAAGGGAATATCGGCAAAGCGATCCCGCCATTCATTGGCTTCGCTAAAGGTGTCATTCCACAAATCGTCCGGGCTGGGATATTGGCTGATGTAGCCTTCTGCCCCAGTACGCATATCAATCTGGTAGATGCTGTCGCCGTTGGTGGAGTAGGCGAACCGGATTTCTAGTTTCTCAGCATACTTTTTAGCCTGCCCAACGCCTTCGGTGCCCAGTGCACTGCGCTTTTTAGCCTCGATGACCGCCAATTTTTCACCACGATAGACTAGCACATAATCTGCGATATCTGGTTGAGCGCGTTTACCACCACCCACCAAACGACCAGGAGCGATAACCTCCCGGCGAATACGGCTACCTTCCACGACCCCCCAGCCTACATTTTTTAAGGCAGGATCAATCAGTTCGGCGCGGGTCTCAGCTTCATTCACGTAGGGTTGTTGATAGCGCTTAGCTTTGGATAGGTCAAGTGCGTGAATAATGTCTTCACCCGCATCAAATCTTCGGTCAAATTCTTCAGCTTTCATACAGGGAAACCTCTTCTATGCGCGATCGACGGACGGAGATAATCCGAATGTTCTGATCCCGGTAGGTGATGACCGCTGACCAATGCTTGTTTTCTATCTTACCTACGATCAAAAACCTTAGCTCGTCCTGGGTTCTAGCGGGAATTTCTATCAGGTTGGGGTCATTCCATAGCTTTTGTGCTTCCACAAAATCAATCCCGTGTTTGGTGAGGTTGGATTGACTCTTCTTTTCGTCATATTCAAACACGGTTATGTTTGTTCATAATGGATCATCTTAGGAGGATCGCAAGCGACGGCGGGCAGTGGCGATCGCTTCATGCAGTTTGGTTTGCAGTACTTCTTTTGGCGGAAGCACGGTCAAGTATTCGGCGATGTGGATGCCACTTTTATCGAGTTCTAGAAGTTCGATCTGTTCTTGCTTTTTGCCTGCACATAAGATGATTCCCAGTGGCGGGAGTTCATCGCTCTCTTGTTCATATTTGGCTAGCCAGCGCAGGTAAAGCTCCATCTGGCTTTTGTGTTCAGGACGGAAGGCACCCAGCTTGAGCTCGATGGCGACAAGGCGCTTGAGTTTACGGTTATAGAACAGCAGGTCGATGTAAAAGTCGTCGTTGTCGATTTGTAGCCGCTTTTGACGGGCAACAAAGGTAAAGCCGGCACCTAGTTCTAGCAAGAATTGCTCGATTTCTCGAAGGATGGCATCTTCGAGGTCTTTTTCGAGATAGCGATCGCTCAAATCCAGAAAATCCAGGACGTAGGGATCTTTGAGCAGGAGGTCGGGTGAGATTCGTCGCTCCTGGCGCAGTTGATCCAGGTCGTGGCGAATGGTGTCTTCGGGTTTGCGGGAAAGGGCGGTGCGCTCGAATAGCATGGAGTTAATCCGCTCTTGAAGCTGGCGGACGCTCCATTGTTCGAGTTGGGTGATCTCAATGTAGAAGTCGCGTTTCAGGGGATCTTCGATGCCCAGAATTAGCTTGATGTGCGACCAGCTTAATTTTGCACACACTGTATGCAGAATCTCGCGATTGGGGAAAACGTCTGCCAGCAGAATGCAGTAGCGCAGTTGCCGTTCGCCCCAGCCTTTGCCGTAAGCCTGGGTAAGCCGTTGGGAGAGGGCAAGAATCACCTGTTTGCTTTGCTCGTTCCCCTTGCAGCACTTCGGTCTGGATGCGGTTGCCGACCTGCCAATACAACAGGGTAATCTCGGCATTGATGGCAGCAGCAGCGCGGTGTTTTGCGGCATCAATGAGCTGCCCAATTTCTTGAAACAGGAGATCACTTGGTTGAGACAGGTCATTGCTCATGCAGCAACGACCTCTTTAGCGGCTTTTGTTGCCTGGTTAGCGGTGTCTGCGGTGAGTTCGCCTGTAAAAGCTCTTTGCAGGATGGATTGTTTGAGTTCGTTGAGGGCAGAAAGTTTTTGTCGATAGATGGCTTCGAGACGTTGAGTTTGGAAAAGCAAAGTATCGAGTTTCTGAACGACTTGTCTTTGTATTGAAAGTGAAGGCACAGCAATCCGCAAAATCTTTGTATCGGGAACTCTCATATGTTGAACAGTTGAGCCTGATGCAAATGCTTTGATTTGACTCTGCAATCCGTTAGATTGAAATGCATACAGCAAAAATCTGTTATCTAGCTTGCTTGAATCAGTTCGATAGGAGACAATACGTTGCCCTAAAAAAACATGATCATTCGTGAGAAGCATTCCAACTTCTCCCATTGGGGCTTCCCGAGTTAGTAGAACGTCTCCTCGTTTAGGGATTTGCCGTCTTGTCCATTGACGATAAGTTTCTTCAGTGACATACCTCACAGAATCTAGATTGACATAACCACCACGAACATTAGTAGTGCGAATCATCTTAAAAGGCGATGGTTCATCAATTACTGGAGCCGTTTTGTTAACACAATCAATGATGGACTCGCAGACATCTTCTATTTTCTTCTCTTCCCATCCATCACCTTTCTGGGTGAAGATGGCATTTAGATAGCTTTCAAAGAGTTGGCGGGCGTTGGTGAGGTTCTTTTCGGTGTTGGCGATCGCGCGATCGATTCCCTCAAATGCCTCATTCAAAATCGCTACAATCCGCTTTTGTTCAGAAAGAGGTGGAACTGGAATTTTTATCTCTGCGAGGTGCTTTACCGACATTGATGGAATTAATGAGCGTTCAGCTTGCTTCATTAATTCACCACGAACAAATTCGGTCGGGATTATGTAGAAAAGATAATCATCATCAAGAATGGAACGATCTTTATTGGTGATTTTGCATAGAGCTACGTTAAATGCCCCGCTAGCACCTCTAAAGACTCTACCAATGTGTCGATAAGCCACCATTAAAATATCATCAGGTTCCACTTTATGTAGCTGAGGAGTATCGGGAACATACACCTCATAGTTGTCACTCTTGCCATCTCGAATTTGGTAAAACCTAACGTAGCCTTTTTTGGGTTGGTGAATAAATTTACTTTTAGGTGGATTATGACCACGATTGAGAAGGGCAATTTCACCAAACTTCTTCTCAACCCAGCCCTCTGGTAGCTGCCCATTAGTAATCTTCAACGGCATACCATCTCCTCAATTCCAGCCAAAATTTCTGCGCTTTCCATATCCAATGCCGCGATCTCGTCCATAATTTCTTGCGGCTCTCGGAGTGGTGATTCCTCTGCTTTATTAGGGTTCTTCACCGACAGATCAAACGACTCCCGTACCACATCGGCAATATCCACCAGCCATGATTTTTTAGTTTTTGCAAACGTGGCTTGTAGTTCCACAAACTCGCATAGATCCTCATCATTCAGGGCGTTAGTTTTGCCCATGTTCCGCCCCGGATCAAGTTGGTAGTACCAAATTTTTTGAGTGGGTGTCCCTTTCTCAAAGAACAGCACCACCGTTTTAACTCCTGCTCCGATAAACGTCCCACTCGGACAATCCAAAATGGTGTGGAGATTGCAACTGCTGAGAAGTTCCTGACGCAGGGCACGGGATGCATTGTCCGAATTCGACAGGAACGTATTTTTGATCACCACTGCGGCTCTGCCACCGACCTTCAGCATTTTGATGAAGTGCTGCAAAAACAAAAAGGCAGTTTCCCCAGTTTTGATCGGGAAGTTTTGCTGAATTTCCTTGCGCTCTTTGCCGCCAAAGGGCGGATTAGCCAGGATCACATCGAAGCGGTTTTTGTCCTGGATGTCGCTAAGGTTTTCCGTCAGCGTGTTGGTGTGAATGATATTGGGCGCATCAATGCCATGCAGAATCATGTTCATGATGGCAATCACATAGGCAAGGCTCTTCTTCTCCTTACCTGTAAACGTGCTGGTCTGAAGCTGCTCAAGCTGTTTCGTGGTGAGTTTGCCTTGGCGCAGATAGTCATAGCTCTCGCACAAGAACCCGGCAGACCCGCAGGCTCCGTCGTAGATGCGGTTCCCAATCTCTGGCTTCACCACCCGAATCATGGCGCGAATCAGCGGACGCGGCGTGTAATACTCACCCCCATTGCGTCCCGCATTGCCCATATTCCGAATCTTGGCTTCATACAGGTGAGATAGCTCATGCTTCTCCTGCTGCGATCGAAACCGCAACTCATCGATATACTCCAGCGCATCCCGCAGACTATAGCCGCTCTGAAATCGGTTCTTGATCTCGCTGAAAATTTCCCCAATCTTGTATTCGATTGTGTCTGGGCTGGTTGCTCGCAGCTTAAAGCCTTGGAGGTAGGGGAATAGCTTGCGGTTCACATAATCAATTAAGTCATCGCCGATCAGCGCATTGTCGTGATCCATACTGCCATCCGCCTTCTTTGGCGCAGCCCAGGACGACCACCGATGCTCTTCATCCAGAATAAAGGTGTAAGGCTTACCCAGTAGCTCGGCTTCTAACGCCTTCTCATGCTCCAGGTCATCCAAATACTTCAGAAATAGTAGCCAGGAAGTTTGCTCCGTATAGTCTAACTCTGTGGTGCAACCTGCCTCCTTCCACAGAACGTCATCAATATTTTTGAAAGTTTGCTCGAACATCGAATCCTTTTGACAACTCTTAGAGGCTCTGAATACTAGGTTTTATCTAGAAATGATCTTCAATTTTAGGCGATCGCCTATCAGCCAAAAAATCTACGTCATATATCGTTATTACAATATATATAGTATTAACTAAATAAACTATATAAACTGTTTATAAGTACAGGGCTGCGATGGAGGCGATCGCCTCTACAACGTTGATTCCAGCAACGCTACTTGCTGCCTAAAATCTTGAAGACCTCGCTAGTTAGGTCTTCTACTTCTGCGATCGCCGCCGATGCTTTGCCACCAAAATCATGAACCGTCTGCCCAAACACCGCTGATTGTCGATAAACCTGGCGATGCCGAATTTGAGTTGTAGCAAGCTCGATTCCAAACTCTGGTAAGACCTCTAAAGTTTCTTGGGTCATTGTTGTGTTTGGCTGGCATTGGTTGAGAACAAGTCGAGACTTTAACCCTTCGTTGATGTCACCTACATTGAAAATCACCTGACGTATACCAACCGCTGCCCACATGTCCAATGGCGACGGGATGATTGGCACTAAAACTAAATCAGCAATGAGCAGGGCACTTTGAGGAACTGGCGAATCAGCTGCCGGAGGGCAGTCAATGATGATATAGCCGTAATCATCAATAAACTTCTTTACCTCCCGATGCACCTTCTCATTAGCAGCACTTAACCCAACTACAGAAGCAGGAAACGGATGATTATCTTCTGCCGAAGCTGCCCAGCGGGTCGCCGTACCCTGCGGATCTGCATCGACTACCAACACCCTATCACCTCGACGAGCGATCGCCCCAGCAAGCTGCATACTAACCGTCGTTTTCCCTGAACCACCCTTTTGGTTAGCGACAGCAATAATCTTAGCTACCATGACCAAACCCTATAAACGATTTATACAGTTTTTACGGTTAAAATCTTTTATACTATTTACTTGCTTTGAATTCTTGCATAGTTGCTCCTGAAAACAAAGCCTTTTAACTATATAAACACTTTATACGATTTATACTGCTTCACTGCTGACTGAGAATTCTGAGAAACCAAAGCATTACAACGGAGCTGATCAATGGTTAGAAAAAGTATGAAGTCAGCACTCACTACTTCTCTTCAGGCAGAAGATCAAGCAGTGAAAAGTCGTTTTGAAAAAGCTGAAAGCTTACTAGGAGACAAACTTCCATCTAATAGCCAACCTATGGCCTCTACACCTGAAGTAAAAGAGCAGAGCCCGGAGAGGGTGATTCGAGACAGCTTCACTTTGCCTTCCGGAGACTATGAGCTAATCGCCGCCATTCGACAACGCTGCCTCAACTCGGCCTTTAACGCAACCAAAAGCGAAGTCATCCGAGCGGGACTTCACGCCTTATTAGAAATGCCGGAAGAGGAGCTGATAAGGATTATAAGCAATTTGGAGAAGGTCAAAACAGGCAGGCCAATCACAAAAAATATAAATAGTTAAAACTGTATATACTATTTATATTTTTAGAGTATTTGAATACTCATAATCTTAAATACCCTTTCATAGTGAAGACAAAGCCTCCTCTCAGAAACACTCTCTTGCAGGCTCGACTGTAACCAAACTCATCAATCGTACGAGGAACTGAGACGTTAATTTGGAGACGAGTTGATTTACAGTTATTAAACGCTACAAGCAATATTGTTGTTCAGGTGCAGCAGATGTAAAACAAATGACCGAGTATTTGCAAGCTTGAATTGAGGTAAAGGATTTGCAGTCCTTTCATGGAAATAATAAAGCGCTCTCTAGCTATAGGTTGTAGAGAGTGCTTTACTTTGCTCGCCTAAACTTTGCCTAAATATAAGCAGAGATCCCTCTAAATTTCAAGAAGGACCCCTACTACCCCAAGGTAGGGATTTATAGCCTGAAGCTTTCTGGTAGCAGGAGCTGTAAAGATTCTCAATAGCTGGAATATCAACAGTATCTCAATTAGTGGAGTGCATCAATCGCTCTGGTTGGATAGAGCAGTGTAACGGTCTCAATCACCGGACACCAATACCTCTGCAACTGATTAAAAGATTAAATCCTTAAAGATACTCCTAACTGCTACCAATAAACTTCTTGGCAGGTAATATTTGCAGAGCAACGAATTTAGTTTATTCTAAGTACAATCTGAAATTCTCCCTTATCAGCATAATATTCACAAGCATAGATTTCAGGATCTTTCGTGGGTAAGATAACTCTGCCACATTCTACTGCTATTGATACAGGGACTGCTGGCAAAATAAAGATTTTGCAGTTTTTACCGTGATTTGCTTGAATTTCGTTAAGTAGTTTTCGGTATTCATAACTAAAGATTTCCAACTGTCTTTTAGACTTTAGAAAGTGTGGTGAAGGGCTAGAAATAGTTATTTGATAGACGCTACAACTGTCCGAAATTAAAGCTTCATATTTATCGAGCTGAATAGAATCGCTAAGTGCCAGCTTGAGTAATACAGTTTCACCTTTTTTGTCGAGATCGCAAGAGACAGAGTAAAGTTGTTCAACGCTTATCTCTTCTTGCCAAGACCAAGTTTTACTTGTATCTTCAATATTTCTATGAGATTGATATATATCTGCTGGAATGGTATCACCTATACACTGGCCTAAATACATTAATAAAGGCATAGGTGCTATTCCGAATATAGAAAGATGTTTGATTTTTACATCGTCGATACCCTCCTCTAGAAGTCTAAGAACCCTACGCCTAATTCTAGACTCTGCAAATATTTGCCACTGCTCAGGTGTACTGAGCCTATCAAAGTAGTTTTCTTCTATCTTTATTCCTTTTGGGTCTGCTGGAAACTTTGGAAACATTGCATTTCTAACTGCTTCAAAGTTAATAGGAACATTCCTACAGCCAATATTTACGCAAAAGATAAATACAGTTGATTTATGTATATCCTCTGGATAACTTGTTTGTATTTCTATTCTATTCTCGTGTTCTTGCTTCCAACCAAGTAACAGTCCAACTGGATATCTTTCTGGGTAACTGTCTATTTCTTTGTGGCATCGTTGGCATAGAAGCATTAGATTAGAAAAGTCTATTTGTAACTCTTCTGACTGGTCTGTGCCCCGTGGACCATCTTTGCTTGAACCAATAATATGTGCAAATTCTGCGAAATTACCATCGCTTAGAGTTAAGCCGTTATGCCAAAGTGGTGTGTTACACCCTTTGAATTCACAACGTCCTGCGGCTCTAACCCAAAGCTGTAACTTTATTGTTTCTGGGATACTTTTTCTGGCCATTTTTTGAACTAGTAAGAAAATCGTTAAATTGATGGAAAATCATCACCTAAAACTCCTTGCAACTTATAGCATGCCGTTGAAATATCATATTCATGTATCACATTGTTTAAGACAATCTGAAAATAAATTAACCTCAACTTCATCTCTCTCATTTGCCTTCTAGTCATTTTTTCAAAAAGATCATTATATGGTTGAACTGGAAGCATTACACTTATTTGGTCATCATCAAAAGTGCTGATCATCCCACTTACAACATTTTGCAATGCTAGTAAATCGTTATATTGATAATTCTGATAGTTATAAACATAACTTTTTTGCGGTATAAAAAAGTTATAACAACAGGCGGTTAAAGCTATTCCTGTTGGCCGTCCCGCTCCCGTTGATGTAAAAATATAATCCTTCCAACGCTTCAGATACCTTATAGTTCTGCGAAACTGATATCTATCCAAATCATTGCTAAACTTTGATCTTAAAAGCGTTTTGAGTTTAAACGGTTCTGATAATTCCCAAATCTTCTTATCCTCGTATGAACCTGGAAAACCCTTTGCAATATAATTTATTTCATTTCCTTGACGGTCTATATCAGTAGAATAAATAGCTAAATCAACATGGAATCTTTTTTCACCGTTTTGTAAGTATTGAACTCTTACGCAAGGTCTTTTTATCTCAACTTTTCTTTGTCCTATTTGCAAAGCGCTACAAACCAGTTCTTTGATTTCAACTGGCTTGTAAAGAAACCTTGAGAAATTTAAAATAATACCTACGTCGATATCATAGTCTTCTCCTTTAAGTGGTTCTACTCCTGTCGCTAAATCATAACTTCCTTGGTTGAAAGGGCTAAAACTAGGTGTGGATATGGGGATAAGCTTTTTAAGCCCGTCTCTCAGGTTATTGACAATTAAATCTCGTTTTTCACGCAATGGTTTACTATCATCAAAATCAATTTTGATGATATTATGAAACCTTTCAAATTGAGATTGTAAGTTTGCCATAGTTTTAATCTTCTATTTCCTTAAGTGTTAATTCAGTTTGACGACATCAATATTCGGGGCAAGTGAGGTAAAAATCAGGTCACTCTGTTTTTGATAGAAATTCTGGCTAGGTAATTTTTTACAGTGTTGTAAGCTAAGCCCGTTTCGCGGGCAATTCGTCCCTGCGAGTAGCCAGCAGCACTCATGTTAACTAGCTGGTCCTTCCACTGCTCAAAGCCATCTGGCCTGCCAAGTGTTTTCCCCTGCACTCGGACTCGTTGCAGCCCTGCCTTGGTTCGCTCTGAAATTTTCACTGCTTCTTGCTGAGCAAGGTAGGCCAAGACTCCAAGCACAATATGAGCTACCAATTCATTTTCTGTATCAAGTAGCGGCTCAGTGTAGCTCTTAAATTTCACTTTCAAATGGTCGAGTTGCTGAAGGTAGGCGATCGTCTTACGGATACCCTCACGACTGAAACGATCGAGCGACCAAAACACTAGGACATCAAACTTCCGCTTCCCCGCATCCTCAAACATGCGGCTAAAATCGCCACGTTCACGCCTACCCTTTCGGCCCGACTCGCGATCAACATAGGTGAAGGCAATGCTCCAACCTTGGCGATCGCAAAATTCTTTTAGTTGCAGCAGTTGGTTGTCTGTCTCCTGTCCTTTATCAGTTGTGGAGACTCGCAAGTAGAGAGCAGCTCTAATCGTCATGCTTCAACCCTATCAAGAGAGGACCCTTTTTTGATAGGGTCTTTACTCACAACTCTCACCCTGATTTCAGGCTGTTTCAGCCTCGTCAATTTATACTCCTTTTTTGATAGTCCTCGATTGCTTAGTACCTAATCAACGATCGCAAATGCGTCTCTCAGATTCTGATGCATTCGGCCTCTAGTGGATTAGTTGCAGAGAAGGCAATAGAGTAACGGAATAACAATCCTTTCAGCCTTGGTGACAGTTTTGAGGCCTCAGGAAGCAGAGTAAGTTCTCGCAAAGCTTTGTAGCTTAATTCATTGCTCTTGGTTGGCTGGCCTGACTGTTTAACTCAAAGTCAGAGCTTCGCCTTTTGCCACTGCTGTTCTAACTTAGCTTGTGTAACCTTTATATCAACCAAGTAACGGATGCGCGTAATTATGGCTTGGATATCATTCAGCGTCTTGGTGCGGGCTGCGAGCAATTCTTCAAAGCTGCTTTGGTCATTCATACTTGCGTAACCTGATAGGGCTCCATTAGCCAGTAGTGCCAGAATTCCCGAATCTGTAGACTGTACATCCAAAAACTCTTCATAAGGGGTTTCGTCGAATGAGAATGCCACCCAGAACCCGAGCGATTGTACTTTTATCGTTGCTGCCCTGATCGGAGGTGATCCCAATCATCCTTTTGAGATGGAGCCGCTTTTCTAGCGCTTCAGCAACAATTTCATCTTCCTACAAAAGATCGGTGATCGCCTTCACCAACGTATCGGGTTCCACAGGCTTTGTAATGTGGGCTTGAAAGCCTACCTGAAGTGCTTTTTGTTGGTCAACCTCTGCGGCATAGGCAGTCAGGGCAATCGCGGGAATCATCCCACCGTACTGGGGGGGTCGCGATCGAATTTGCTGGAGTAGCATATAGCCGTTCATCTCCGCCATCCCAATGTCACTCACTAGTACATCAGGCATTGAGCGTTCTAAGGCAAGCAATGCTTCTAATCCAGAAGCAACAGCTTTCACTTTTGCTCCGTTTTGTTCCAATAGAAACGCTTGAACCTCACGGGTATCTGGCTCATCATCTACCAGCAAAATGTGAATGCCTTCTAGTGGCAGTCCGGCATCAATTTGGGTCTGGACAGGTTCCGATTCGATCGCTGCTACCCCCATCGCTGGCAATTGCACAGTGAAGGTTGCGCCTTGCCCTTCCCCCTGGCTCGCGGCTCGCACGGTTCCCCCATGCATTTCCACAATTTGCCGCGCGATCGCCAGGCCCAATCCCAAGCCGCCAAACTTGCGCGTGGTTGAACCATCCTCCTGCCGAAAATACTCAAACAGATAAGGCAAGAATTGCGGATTAATCCCTTTACCCGTGTCGATGACTCGAATTTGAGCCAGTTGATTCAGTTGCCTCAGTTCAACCGTGATTTGTCCGCCACTCGGGGTGAACTTGACCGCATTACTCAGCAAGTTCCAGAAGACCTGTTGTAACCGGGCAGCATCACCCGAAATCGGCACAACGGTATGGTCAAGATCAAGCTGTAGCCGAATGTGTTTCGCCTCTGCTGCCAAACGCACGGTTTCAATCGCTGCAGAAATGACGAACGTCAAACTCACGGGAGCCGCTGTTAGCGACAGCTTGCCTTGCATAATGCCGGAGATGTCAAGTAAGTCTTCAATTAGCTGTTTTTGAAGTTTGGCATTCCGTTCGATCGTTTTTAAGGCTTCGGCTTGGCGGACTGCATTGAGTTTGCCGTTTTGCAGTAGCTGCGTCCACCCCAAAATCGGGCTCAGGGGCGACCTCAACTCGTGGGACAGCACGGCGAGAAATTCATCTTTAATGCGGTTCGCTCGTTCTGCTTCTTCTCGCGCAGCCTGTTCGCGCTCTAAAACTTGTCTACGTTCTGATTCAGTCTGTCGCTGTTCAATTAAGTCGGCAGCTTGACGCACCAACAGATCCAGAAAACGGAGTTCTCGCTCAGTCGGTCGGTGGTGCTTGCGCCAGTGGGTTGAAACTACACCGATCGCTCTGCCTGAACGGGAGATCAGTGGCGTGGACTGGGCAGAGCGATAGCCAGCGTTGACATGTATCCGTAAAGCACCACAGGGGTCGTCGCACTCTGGCATATCAAAATCAATGAAGGCGCGAGTCCCCCTGAGTAAAGCAAGGCCACAGGAGGTGTTTGAACTTGCATTCACTCGATCAAAATGGTCGGTTGTCGTTTGGTCAAAGCCCTTTGATGCGAGCAACACTAATTCTTGCGTCGCTTTGTCTAAGATTTGAACGGTGCCCGCATCAGCGCGTGTCAGCGTGATGGCAGTCGCCATAATTTCGTCGTAAAGCACTTGAATGTTGTCTTCAGTGATCAGTTGTGTGCTCAAGTCGCGCAAGAGCCGCGTATTTTCCAGGTCAGTGGTGATGATGGCTTCTGCTTGCTTGCGATCGCTGATGTCAATCACGGAACCGATGAATCCCTTAAATTGACCATCGACTCCAAACCAAGGACTGGCCGCATCGATCGCCCAACGATACTCCCCGTCTTGGGCTCGCAGCCGATATTCCAACCGAAAGGCTTCATAACGCTCGTTCGCACTCAGGAAAATGGCTTTAGACTCTTCACAGTCTTCTGGATGAATTGCATTTAGCCACCCAAACCCCAAGCCTGTTTCTTCAGTTTGACCTGTAAACTCATACCAACTTCGGCTGAGATAGGTGCAAGCGCCCGTAGAGTCAGTCACCCGAACCATAACAGGGGCGTTATCTGCCATGTTGCGGAATCGCTCCTCGCTCTCGCGGAGGGCGGTTTCGGCTTGAATCTGGGCAGTGACGTTATTGAAATAAACCGCAATCCCGTTGGCGGCGGGATAAGTGCGGACATAGTACCAGCAATCGTGGTCGGGGTAAAACGTCGTCACTGTCCCCGGTACGCGGTCGTGCATGGCTCCATGATAGATGGCTGCCAATTCGTTGCCGACGGCACCTGGATATTCTTCCCAAAAATTCTTCCCAATCAGGTCGCCCGGTGTCCGATCGAGCAACACTTCAGCCGCTCGATTTATATAAGTAAACCGCCAGTCTTGATCTAAAGCAAAGAATGCTTCCTCAATGCTTTCCAGAATGTTTCGAGTCTTCTCCTCGCTTTCGCGCAAGGCAGCTTCCGCTTGAACTTGCTCGGTGACGTTTCTGAAGTAGACAGTGATTCCGTCTGCGGCAGGATAGGCGTGGGCTTCATACCAACAGTTATGGTCAGGATAGAACGAGGTAAGCGAAGAAGCAACCCGCTTGCTGGCAGCTTGGCGATAGGCTCGCTCGAATTCCGTACCGACGGTGCCCGGATATACTTCCCAGATCACCTTGCCGAGCAGATCGCCTGGAGTCAGATCAAGGATGCGTTCTGCCTGCGGATTCACATAGGTAAACCGCCAATCTTGGTCAAGCGCGAAGAATCCGTCGGTAATGCTCTCCAAGATATTTTTGCTCTGCGCTTCGCTTTGCTGCAAAGCGGTTTCAGCTTGTTTGCGTTCGTCTTCGACGCGCTTGCGACCGCTAATATCATTAAAGAGAATTGCCACTTTTCTCTCGTCTGGGTGCCCAATGCGAAACGCATAAACGTCATACCAACGGTTTAAGGCGGCAGCACGATTCTCAAAGCGTTTGGGTTCACCCGTTAGAGCAATGTTGCCATAAATCTCAAACCAATGCCCTTCGTGATTCGGAGCTAATTCACGGATTCGCTTGCCTTGAGCGTCGATCAGTCCCGTTTGCTTCTCAAAGGCAGGATTGATTTCTAAGAAGCGGTAATCGAACGGCTGACTGTTTCCATCAAACAGCACCTCAATGACACAAAAGCCTTGATCGATTGATTCAAACAAGGTGCGATATTTGGCTTCTGACTCGCGCAGGGCGGCTTCGGCCAAGGCACGTTCTGCGGCTGCCCAGGTCTGTTCTGCGGTTTCTTCAACCAGTTTGATCTCGGTCTCCGTCCACTGACGCGGCGTGGATTGTTGAGCGGCAAGCAGGGCAACGAATTGATTGTTTTTGATCAGCGGCACATCAATGTGTGCAGCAATATCAATCTCACGGTATCTCGTCTTTTGGACATCCGTATATTTGGGATCATTGGGAATATCGGTTACAACTTGGGTGTGCCCAACCTGATGGTCAGCAGTTAGGTTGCGCCGGTAGTCCTCTAGACGGTATCGTCCGCTCAACTGGGCTACACCACTGGTGTAGTTGCAATGAACGATGACCTCCTCACCAGCCGGCTCCACCTCGACGTAAATGACACGACTTGCCCCTAAAGCTTCACCCAAAATACGAGCGGCGATCGCTTGTATCTCTGAAGCATCGGTGAGCGGGCGGAGGGCTTCTGCTAATTTGACTCGGAACGCATTGAGCTGCTTTGCCTGGGATAGGACAGTAGAGTTATCCTGTTGCTCTTGGGCGTCTGGCTGCGTCTGTTCGGGGGATTTGGTTTGATCCAGTTCAGTGAGTAGAATCTGCACTGCCGTTTTTAGGTCGTCTGACCAGGTTTCGACAGCACCCAATGGCGTTTGCGACCAATCGTGCGATCGCAGGAATGTTTCTATCTCACCACCGCCTCCCAAGAAATTTTTGGGCATCTCTTGGTGTTCCTCTCCCCTCATGCTTTTAGCTTCCTTGTGGGAAAGTATTTTCCTTGGATTGCCTGACTGCGTTCTCGTAGCGTCACATCGGGTGAGTTGGCCAACTGGTTCAGCAAGACTTCGATTTGTCTCAGGGCTAAGGGAGAAGGGGTCGCATGTCCGTTTTCCCAACGATTGATGGTGGGAAAGCTGACTCCGAGGTGAGCGGCAAACTTCTCCTGGGTCAACTTCAAGGTTTGCCGGAGTTCCCGAATCAGTTGACCAATGGCAGGTTGCTCGACCCCTAAATATTCCTGATGAAAAGCCACAGCGCTCAAAGTTTATAAAGTCCTTTGTTTATGAGCTTTGGGTAGTTCTGATCAGAAATCATCCCTCTCACGATGGAAGCTCCTAACTATAGCCAGCTCTCCAGTGACAAATAGAATAATTGTTAGAACCTGGAGGTCAGTGGGATGCAGCTTCGCTAGTTTGAGCTCATTGGCCTCACGCAAGGTATCAAGAGCCTTCCTCAAATCCTGCTGTTCCTCACACCACTGCTGTTCTGTTGGTGAAGCAAAGCCCGCCTCAATCGACTGGGCATAACCGTTGGAGAATCAGCTTCAACTGTTGCCCATCCTCCAGATAAGACACATACTCATTGTCCCCTACCTGGATATCTTGACCTTCGAGGTCTGGCCCATAACGCTCTGCCAGGATGACAATCGGAGCCCGGCTATCGAGAACCGTGTGTTGGCGAATCTGCTGTCCAATGGCGATAGAATGCTCGATCGATTGGTTGTATTGATTGAGCAATATCAGGTCAAAGCGATCGTGTCCTCCCTCCACTCGTTGCAGAGCGTCGGCTTCATCGATTGCTAGGGTGACGTCGTAGCCCCACGTCTGGAGGTTCTGCTTCAGCAAGGGCCGCACCTCATCATCCGGTTCAAAGACAAAAATTCGCGGAGATGGGCGGCTCGTGGATTGATCGTTTTGGACAGAAATCATTGGAATGGTATATGGTCCAGTGAGCTGACGGTTATTTTCTGCCGAGCAAGCGATCGTATTCTGCCTTGGTTCTTTTGAAGCATTCACAAGCAGAAGCTTCTAGTCCACCCTGATTGAGGATTTGGACATCTCTTCGCCGATATTGAATCAGTTTTCGCTCTTGCAGCTTTTGCGCGGTCTGCGTCACCCCGGCGCGCCGTACGCCCAGCATCGTGGCAATAAACTCCTGCGTTAGCGGCAGATGGTCCGAGTCAATTCGCTCTTGGGCTTCCAGGAGCCAACGTGGTAGGCGTTGTTCTAGCGTGTGCAAAGCGTTGCAGGCCGCTGTTTGAGAGACCTGAGCCAGAAACGCCTGGCTATAACGTAGAAGCAAGTCGTGCAGTTCACCATAGCGATTGAACTCCTGTTGCATGACCTGAGCGTCAATCTTCATGGCGCTGCCTGCCCCTTGGACGAGGTACTCGGTCTGAGTGTTTTCGCGATTGCCCATCAAGGTGTTAATGCCCAGCACTTCTCGATTCCCCACAATCCCGACCTCTGAGGTCGCTCCATCTTGCATGGTGATGGTGACCGAGAAGAGGCAGTCAATCGGGAAATAGAGATGAGATAAGGGCTCACCAGGATGGTGAACGGTTTCAGCTAGCGCTAAGGTAACCCGCTTCAGATGAGGCCCCAGGCGATCGAGTACATCCGCCGAGAGCGCAGCCAGTATTTGATTTTTAGCAGTCATAAAAGCCTTAAACAGTTGGCGGGAGAGGCCCTTCGTAGAACACATCTCAGAAGTAAGGTCAAGGTTTTTAGTCACAGGCATTGTCTGCCACCTCTTGAGCCTTTCCGATAATGCCAGCCATCACTGCAATGAATCTGTCAGTGTTTAATGGCTTAAGTCAGTCCCCAAAAAACCAGTTGCTAGTACCCAAATCCGAGCATTCTCTTCAGCGCGTATGGTCAGTGCGATCGCGAGAATTAGGGTACGGTTTGTGGTTTCAAAGGCCTTTACGATTCCTTGAAGGAAAAGAAGAAAGCATCTATTGCCTACTCAACTTAAGATTTATACTAGTTGATCCAGAAACAGAGTTCAGTACAGTTTCGTACCTTAGAAGAAACTCAGGCACACTCAAGGTTGATACTGGATCAACTCTTCTAAGCTCCCTTGATCAAGGCGATCGCACCTTTGAGCTTCCAGTCAATTGGAAGTCAACTCCAAGCTCTCCCCCTGGACAGGTAAAGAAGCCTGACTTTACAAACTGCGGTGCATGAAGAATTCTGGAGTCGTAAACCCAGGCCGACAATTTTGCCAGTAGAGTGACTACTACAACGATTGTTGAGAACGCTGAAAAGTTACATTCTCCAGAGGCTACCCTCATGACCCTGATTCGAGTTGCTCTGATTGAAGATCATGACCTGACTCGGGCAGGGCTCCGAACGATGCTCAGTTTTCAAGCAGGAGTTGAGGTAGTCGGAGAAGCAGCCAACGGACTGGATGGCTTGACCTTACTCCTGGAGACTCCGATCGATGTCGCCCTAGTCGATATTGAGATGCCTGGTCTCAATGGCATTGAGGTAACTCGTCGCTTCAAGCAATGGTGGAGTGAGAATCATCCTGAAGCTGCCCCCCCGAAAGTACTTATGTTGACGATGCAGGAGGATGAAGCCGTAGTCTTAGCCGCTTTTGGAGCCGGGGCAGATTCCTACTGCATGAAAGATGTGAGTACAACTCATCTGCTCGAAGCCGTCAAAAGTACGTATAACGGCAACCACTGGATTGACCCCTCCATTGCCCGCATCATCTTAAAGCACAACAGTCAGAGGCAGGCGAATCAAGAGGCCACTGCTGCTGAGCCTAACTCCAGAGCGATCGCCGTGGACGAGGAGTATACCAGCGCTTTAGCAGCGGCTCCGCTGACGAGTCGAGAGCTCGATGTCATCCGATTGATTGTCGAAGGATGTTCCAATGCTGAGATCGCCGCCCGATGTTACATCACGGTCGGCACGGTTAAAACTCATGTCCGCAACATTCTGAACAAGCTTTGTGCTGAGGACCGCACTCAGGCTGCTGTGAGAGCTTTACGTGGCGGCTTAGTTTCTTAAGCCACCTTGACCTATCAATCACATCCACCACTGATGCAAAGAGGCACTAGGAGATTTGTACTAATTTGATGCAGGTCTGTTAGGCGGAGTCTGATACAAGGTACAGTAAAACCAAGTTTCAAAAGGTAAGCGATCGCCCCGCTAGGTAAAAGTAGGAGCGATCGTTTTTTATAGAACCCGACCTGCATGAGTGCAATTAAGCAGGGTATGGGTAGGGTATGAGAGCTAATCGGCCAGTGGAAAGGACGATCGCTAGCCTTGGGAGCTGAATGGTTGTTTCGCTGCTCTTGGCTGAGCAGATAAGCTCAAACCCTAGGGCTCGCGTTCTGCTACTTCTGTTCCAACCTGATTTGTTCGGAGCTAACCCCGATTAAGTAGAGGATCTCCATCAAACAATTGATGCGCTTCATGCTGAATTGGAGCTTATCCAGCGTTATTGCACGCTCTACCATCAATTCTGCAAATCTTTTAGGGTGAGTCATGCTGACATCAACAAACAGGGACGCTATGACCTCTAATCATGGCAGAACCTCCTAGCCTCTAAAACTGCCGCAGGTATAGTTGGAAGGGCGATCGCACTCCCATGAGTTGAATTCCCACTCAATCTATCCCAGCAGCTAAGTAGGGTATTGTTTGGGAACACTTCCAAAATAGGTTTCAGCAGTGTTTCCTATCTCCAGTCACAGGCAAAATCAAAAACGATGCTGAACCAAGCTTCTGACCGGCTCCAGCAAAATGCTCCAAGAATCATGCAGATATGGGAAAAACGAGCGCGGGATGAAGTCAGTGCCTCCATCCATCAAGACTCTCTAGTCTTGCAAAATTCGTTACCCCTTTACTTAGGCCAATTGAGTGATGAACTCTCAACCACAATCCACAGAACCCCTGGCCGCATTGCATCTGACGAAGTAGAGAGCACTCGGATTCGCAAGCTGCATGGACACGAACGGGCGGGGTACGCAGACTACTCCATGAGTCAGCTAATTTTTGAGTATCACATCCTCCGTCAAGTTATTTTTCAGGTTATAGAGGAAGAAGCGCCTTTAGAGGTATGGGAACGAGACATCATTATTGGCTCTATTGAACAAGCCGTTAATGACGCTGCGACTCAGTTTTCCCAGACGCTGCGAGATATTCAAGAGCTGTTTATGGTGACGCTAACCCACGACCTCAAAAATCCCATCAATGTCGTCAAGATGGGAACCCAACTAATGCTGCGTCGCCTTGAGCGGGGAGATGCCCACATTGATGTGGCAGCGAGAATGATCACTGCGACCGAGCGCCTTGATGCAATGATTCAAGACCTCTTAGATGCGAGTCGGGTGCGAGCCGGAGAACCTCTAAAGCTGGAATTGGAAGCCTGTGATTTGGACGGGCTCGTCCAGGAGATAGTAGAGGATTTGACTTTCACTTATGGGGAACGGTTTGTGCTCGTCTCTGATGGTGAAGTCAAGAGCCATTGCAGCCCTAAACAAATTCGACGGGTGATTGAAAACTTAGCGACTAATGCCGTAAAGTATGGGGCTGCTGATACCCCCATCACACTGACGCTCCTGCAAAGTGAAACCCAGATTAGCTTGACCCTTCATAATAAAGGCAATCCCATTGCCCTAGACGAGCAATCCATCCTGTTTCAACAGTTTCGCCGCACCCTGGACGTCGGTGAGCAAAGCGGATGGGGGCTAGGACTATTTTTAGCCAAGAGTATTGTTGAGGCCCATCAGGGAACGCTTGAGGTTGAGAGTGCAGAGGGTAAAGGGACCAGTTTTATCATTCAGTTGCCTAAACTTCCCCGCTAGGAGGCTCAAGGGAGCGATCGCTTCCAAAGAAGGTGACATGACCGACGCAGGGCATCGGCAAGCACTAAGGTTGGCGTATCTAGATGTAACAGGAAAATCTTAATTTTTTCCTATTGAGAAACAAGAAGCTCATAGGTCTCGCTCTAGAATTCTCATGTAACTGATGAGTTCCCTCGATTTGTCCGATAGGAGTCTAGGGAACTATAAGTAGCTCTTACGCTGAACAACGGGTGGACCAGGGCTCAATGTCAAAACTCAGGAATCGCTGCTTGCTGGTTGTGGATGATGATGCGGATACTCGGCTTCTACTTGCAATGGCACTTGAATCCGAGGGAGCAGAAGTTCTGACAGCCGCTTCGGCAAAGGAAGCTCTTGACTTGTTAGCCTGGCGCAAGCCAGACGCACTCCTCTGTGACCTTGGGCTACCTGAAGTGAATGGTTGTCAACTTCTCCAGGCAATCAGAACTAAAAAGGCCAGAGTTTGGCAACGAATTCCAGCCATTGCTGTCACGGCTTACGACAGCAAGCAAGTTCAGCCAGAAGCACTGGCAGCTGGATTTCAACTGCTTTTCACCAAACCAATCGATTTGGATGGGCTGACTGCCGCGATCGCAGAGCTAACTCAATCTAAAGTCTGTGATTTGATACATTCGAAAGCGGTCTCAGCGTTAGGGACAGAACACTCAGGGGCAGTGGAGAACGCTTAGAAGAGAGTGGAAGACGAATCTAAAGGAAATATTAAGTCTAGTGGCATCAAAAAAGTTTAACGGTAGCTTAACGTAGCGTATAGCGTTGAAACTTTACGCCCCTTAAAACGGGGTCAGCTCTTATAAAGGCCCTGACCATAAACTTTACGGAATACTTTACAAAGTGCCAACTCTAAAAAGGGTTGGCACTTTGTAATTGAGAGGCAATTCTGGTTCGCACTGTAGCGCTGATCCAGAAGAATCGACGGGAAGCGATCTCGGCACACTAAAACAGCTTTGCCAGTTTGACCTAATGGACCTCACGCAAGGCATCAAGAACCGCCTTCAAATTCTGCTGTTCCTCGTACCACTGAAACACTGCCGCGATTGTCTCAGGTTGAATGCTGGAGTAATTCTTGGCCATGTCTTCCTGACTCCATCCCGCTTCAATTAAAGTCAGGACAAACCACGCAGATGCGATCGCACCACTAGCTTTAGGCTTTTAAGCAACGCAAGCAGGCTGTGGCAAAGCCTGACTCGACCCCTGACACCACAACTTCGAACGAGCATGTAGGGTAAACCACAGCCTGAGAACGAACTTTCACTCTCCTTAAACGGTGAAAGTAGCCCGCTTTAGGCGGTTGAACAGAAAGTTCGCCCTTGTCACAGTTTGGGCGATTCAGATAGGATGGACCCCTTGAGCTGCACTCCTGGTGAGTTCAGCGATCGTGGCCAGTAACTCATCAATATTGACGGGTTTGACCAAGAACTTTTGAAACCCGAATGATACTGCCCCTTGACTGTCACTAGGTGCGGCAAGTCGAGTACTATACCCAGTTACCGCGATCGCTGGAATTACCTTGGATGAACCCGACTGAAGGTTTCTAACCAGGTCGAGCAGAGCATAACCGTTGCCATCGGGTAACTTGAGGTCTGTAATTAGAATATCTGGAAAAAACTCTTTCATCGTCTTGAGAGCTGTTTCCACTGTAATTGCTGTAGCGACTGTTGCTCCCGACTGAGTTAAAAACAAATCAAACAGCTCTAACGTTTCAAGATTATCGTCAACCACGAGAACTGAGATGCCACTCAAGAGGAGCCTCATGTCTGGCTCTTGACTCATAGTATTTTGTATGTCAGTTATACGAGTTACAAAGCTGAGGTGTATGCATGACCTTAGTTGAAGATGCTTGTGAAGTGGAGGATGGGTGACCCTTAAGTCACTGAGGGTTCCCAGTTACTCACGGGATCGATGTGATTCAAAAATTGGATGTTTTTGTCCTTAGCGAGATCCAAGGCAAATCTCAGAGCACTTTCGTAATCTTTCTGAGTGGAGAGAAACCGCCCGCCACCCGAGTAACCTGCCGACCCCACGTGTAAGGTAATCGCTTGCCCTTCGACATAAATCGAGTAAAGGTCTCCATTTGTTAGGTGGGGATTCATAATTTGGTGACCTGCTGAGAGGAAGAGCTTCATTATGCTCGCATTCCAAAGCAGCTTCGACTCTATTTAGACAGAGCAGTACTGCTTCTGGTCCAGGACTAAAAGGCGAGCCGCCGCCAACTCGATGAGCTTAACTGTGCCTCTAATCACCTTGCCTCACTAGATGACATCGATTGATCTCCCACTCGTCCAGCCAAACTTGCCACCATCGAGATCAATTGGGTCGAGTCCACAGGTTTCGCTAAATGCATTTGAAACCCAGCATCGATCGCCTGTTGCCGCTCTCGGTCGCTGACATAGGCAGTAATGGCGGCTGCCGGAATCTGGCCTCCAGTGACTGTATCCAGCTCTCTCACCTGACGAATCAGGGAAAGCCCATCTTCCTCTGGCATGCCAATGTCTGATAGGAGTACATCATATCCGCTAGGGTAGGCAACTAGAACCGAGATTGCCTCTCTGACCGAAGTCACTCCCACGACTTGTGCCCCCACGCCTTCCAACAGGTATTTCATTAAGTCAAGAATATCTACTTCGTCATCCACGACCAAAACGTGTAAGCCTGCCAGCAAAAGAACTTCCTGGTTTATAGCGGCTGAAGGCTCCGCGACTGTCGGTTCTGAGTAGCTCGACGAAGTCAATTCCAAGGGCATCAGACGTGCTTCAGGTGATGTTACTGGGTTCCCGAAAGGAATCGTCGTTTGCAGAGGGAACCTCACAATCATCGTGGTTCCTTGTCCTTTGCCGGAGCTCTCGGCTTGCACTGTGCCGCCATGCAACTCTACAATATGGCGAACAATGGCCAGGCCCAAACCTAGCCCCTGACTACCTTTAGTTGTGCTGGCATCTCCTTGACGAAAGCGCTCAAAAACGTAGGGTAGCAATTCTGCCTCAATGCCCTGTCCCGTATCGCTGACTTGAATCTCGGCATGAGTCTGCACAGGTGCTAACTTAATTTCTACCTGTCCACCAGAGGGCGTAAACTTGATGGCGTTCGCTAGCAAATTCCACAGCACTTGCTGCAAGCGCCCGCGATCGCCCACAATAGTGGCAGCTTTTAGCTGCGACACGATTTGAATCGCTTTCCCCTCTGCGGTAAGTTGAACAGATTCGATCGCCCCACCCACGACAGAGGCCAGATCCAGTGACTGGGTGTTGAGGTGCAGTTTGCCGCTAGTAATCCGCGAAATATCCAGCATGTCCTCAATCAGTTGAGATTGGGCTCGCGCGCTTCGCTCTATCACTTCTAGGGCACGAGTGACGGTTGACTGGTCTAGCTGGCGATTGCGAAGAACTTGCGCCCAACCCAGCATGGTATTTAGGGGGTTGCGGAGTTCATGGGAAAGGTTAGATAAAAATTCATCTTTCGCTCGGTTCGCAGCCTCTGCTTCTTGACGGGCAGACTGTTCCTGGTTCAGGAGCTGAGATCGCTCGGCTTCAAACTGCTTACGCTCGGTAATATCTTCAACCGACAGCAAAATTTGTTGAGCTTCCCCGTCTTGAACAATCTTCCAACCATTGAGCAACATGACTTTGGGCCCAATCCGCTCAAAATCATGCTTCACTTCAAAGTTCTGAAGACTCGTATCATTAATCAGAATATCTTCCAGGAGCGCTTGCAATCCGGGGATGTTCCAGTGACCGTTGCCCAAATCAAACAGCAGCACTTGGACAGTTTTGGGGGGCACCATCTGAAACGTTTTATAGAACGCTCGGTTGGCTTGGGTTACCCGAAAATCAGATTCCAGCACGAGCAGCGGCACTTGCACTGTTTCTACAATTGCTTCTGCATAATTCCGGGCTGCTTCTAGCGTGGAGGCACTGCGCTTCAGGGCATCAATATCGAGCAATACCAACACTACGCCGTCGATCTGATTTTCAGTCGTGCGATACGGACGAATCCGCAGCATGTACCAATGATCTTCCTGGGTTTGCACTTCCAGTTCCTTGACGCTGAGCGTCTCCAGCACTTCTAAAATCAGCTGGTCTAAGTCTGGAACCTGGAGGTTGGTTCTAATATCACTCAACGGTCGTCCCGTGTCGGTGGGAATAAAGTTGAATAATCGCTGTGCCATGGGCGTGAAGCGACGAACCCGTAAGTCGTGAGTCAACATCAAAATCGGGATGTTGATGCTCGCCAACAAATTGGTCAGATCGTTGTTGACCTGGTGCATTTCTGCATTGCGGCTTCGGAGTTCTTCATTCGTGGTACTAAGTTCTTCATTCGTGGCTTGAATTTCTTCTTTGGCCGTTTCTAACTCTTCGTTGGTGCTTTGCAACTCCTCATTGCTCGACAAAATTTCTTCATTGGCAACTTTGAGGTCTTGATTGGTATGCTCCTGCTCTTGAATGATGGCCTGCAAATACTCTTGAGTGGCGGCTCGTTCCTGATTCGCCGCGTCTAGCTCTTGCCTGAGTCGTGCATTCTCCTGCTCTAGCGCTCCCTGGGGAATATCTGAATTGACGGAATTCGGTGGGCTAGCGGGTGGTGCGTCTTCAAAGAGGACTAAAAAGCGGCGTTCTTCCGTAATCGGCACCTTGAAGGGAATCACTTGAAGATTGACTACTCTGGAGCGATCGCCTTCTTCTAAGCGGAGTCCATTTCTGGTGATGGGCATCTCCTGTCGTTGCGCTTGGTAAACCGCAGCCCGGAGTTCGACCAGCAAACCGTCCCTCACTAAGTTAAAGAGGTTGAGGTTCACAACGCCAGAGACGAGTTTCAAGTAGCGATCCACCTCTCCTCGGAGTTGCAGCACCTGCATCTTATGATCGAGCACGGCTCCCACAGGAGCGTAATGATTGGCAATCAGATGATCGACCTTTTGATCGAGGTCAAACTCCTCTGTCGGCGCGGGCAGAGGTGGGCGACCTGCTAAAACTTGGCTAGTGCGATCGCTGACCTTCGCAATCGGATGGCGACTGGGGGCAAACGAAAGTGGGGAACGAGTTGCAGCTGGCTTCCTAGTATAAAGTTTGTGTTTTTTCTCGACCAAAGTAAACAGGTCTGAAGCTTGACCCGTGCTCTCTGAGTTACCGAGGAGTAGAAAGCCAGTCGGGTTAAGGCTGTAATGAAAAATGGGCATAATTTGCTTTTGCAGCGCATCTCCCAAATAGATCAGCACATTGCGGCAGCTCACCAGATCGAGATTACAGAATGGCGGATCGCTGCCCAAATTTTGATGGGCAAACACACAGAGTTCACGCACAGCCTTACTAATTTGAAATCTGTCTCCCTCCAAAGCATAGAAAAAGCGACAACGACGCGCGGCTGACACGTCCACCATCTGGTTTTCTGTATAGATGCCTGCTCTGGCTTTGTCGATCGCCACATCGCTGATATCAGTGGCAAAAATCTGGATCGGGGGTTGGATATTTTGATCTGCCAAAAACTCTAACAAGCAGATGGCGATCGAATAAACTTCTTCACCTGTCGAACAGCCCGCGATCCAGATCCGAATCGACCTGTCGTTAGACTTGTTTTGTGTAATCGTTGGAAAAACTTGCTTTTTTAGGAGTTCGAAGGCTTCCGGATCGCGGAAAAAGCTGGTGACGTGGATTAATATTTCTTCGTACAGTGCCTTGATTTCAGCTGGATGCACTTGCAGGTACGTGACATAGTCCTCCAACCGTTCCAGCTTATACAACAGCATGCGTCGCTGAATCCGCCGATCAACCGTGTTTGTCTTGTAGCGGCTAAAATCAACACCTGTTTTGGATTGCAACAGGGCAAAAATTGTCGTTAGGGCATCAGTGGGTGGGGGTGATAACTCCGTCAAAATGGGTGGCATGAGGCGAGCCATGATCGGGTTGCGGCTCAAGTTTGCTAGTTCCTCAGCAATTTTGGCAGGCGGTAGCACAAAATCGACATTCCCCGTAGCCACGGCTGTGTTGGGCATACTGTCAAATTGGGCCGTGTCTTCACACTGAGCAAAGGTGATGCCACCCGCTGCCTTAATGGCTTTTAATCCCAGAGAACCGTCGCCATCGCCTCCCGACAACACAACAGCGATCGCCTTATGTCCGCGATCCGCTGCCAACGAGGCAAAAAAGGCATCTCCTGGCATATATTTACCCAACACTTTCTCACGGGGCGATAGTTGCAGCACCCCTTCAGAGAGAACCATTTTGGTGTTGGGTGGAATCACATAAACCTGGTTTGGCTCGACGGTTGTGCCGTCCTGTACTTCGTGGACTGGCAGCTGTGTCGTTCTAGCCAGAATCTCGGTCAGCAAACTCTCATGATCTGGAGCTAAATGCTGAATCAGCACAAATGCCATCCCCGTGTCGGTGGGTAGATGGCTCAGCAATTGGGTAAAGGCTGCTAAACCTCCTGCAGAGGCTGCAACTCCCACGATGGGAAAGGCTGCCTCGATCTCCTCTCCAGTCAGTTCAAACGTCGGTTGCTCAGAAGAGTCAGGAGACATAAGTTAAGTTGAGCACCTCAGTATCGCAGCTATCATTTTTACAATCAGCCGCTGTACTCATACTCTAAGACGCCTGACTAGATCCTGCCGAATTTATTGTATTTTGCATGAAAGATGTAATATAGCCTTCCCCATCACACCCTCAATGGTGGAGAGGCGATCGCCCTTCCAAGTTTTTAGCCTCGCTGCTGCCTTCCCCTGCCTCACCTCGTTGTAACCTTAAGGATTAGCTTTAGCGGATAGCGACTATCGTTGATGGAACTGAGCATAAGTAGCGCGGCATAGAACCTAGGCTCCAAAGTCATTGAGATGAATCTGCTGGCTTTGGAGCCTGCCGATCATCATCCAGCGGAGCGTTTGTGGGTAGCGAACATCGCGCCACCGAATTTCACGTTGACGCAGAAATTGAGACAGGGCATAAAGACGGGAAGCCGAAAACATGGATTTGACTGATTTGTGTGGTGACCACGAGAGCGTAAGTCTCATCTCGTTCCCCTCCCAGCTTCTGTTTCAGCCTGCTTCCGTTTTGTCAGTCAAGCAGGTGTCTAAACACCTCATCAGAAGTATTCCTCTTCTGTCACTCCTGCTAGAGAATCGGTAAAAGCTCTCAAGTTTGTTGGGCACTGCTTAGATAAATTGGTGGAAACACTGTTGCAACAGCACTGCTATTTATCGTTTCTCAAGAGTTGCAGAAGCGTGAATAATGCCTCTGCTCTTTTAGAAATCTCGCAAAAATTATGATTGATTTTAATCAACTTAAGCTGAGAGAGCGCATTTGGTTGGGCTATGCAGTCCCATTAGTGCTGACAATCGCCACAACTGGCGTCGTTGTGGTTAATGCTAGGCAAGTCATTGAGCACAATCGGAAGACCAGCCTAGGAGCCAAAATTGTTCAAGAAACTGACCGTCTGGAGACCGATCTGTACAAGCGTCAAACTCATTTGCGTGGCTATCTTCTGACCCGGAATAACGTTTTCTCACAAGCTTACGAAGCTAGCGTTCGAGAATATCAAGCCAGAATCAATACTTTAGAACCAATCATTTCTGCTTCCGGAGACGAGCAGGTTGAACGGTTGCAACAGTTAAAAGTTTTGGGTGAACAAATTTCAGAAATTAACCGCAATCTGATTGGTTTAGTTGAAGTAGGCAAAATCAATGAAGCTAATCAAGAGTTGGTTCAAGGCCGCATCTTACCCCTCATAGACGAAGCAGGCAGGGTACTCCAGGGATTGAATACTCAAGAGGACAAGCTGCAAGCTCAGCGAGTCAAAGCCGCAGAATCTGCCATGCGCTCCTTGATTGTCACCGCTGTCCTAGGGGCAATCGCTGCAACTGTGCTAGCCATTGCCACAGGTGGCCTGATTTCATCTCGCATTACTCGCACAATTAATGAAATTGTGGCGACCGTAGCGAGCTCTTCTACCGAAATTGCCATTGCTGTAGAACAGCAGGAGAAGACCGTCTCTCAGCAAGCCGTTTCTGTGAACCAAACTACAGTAGCCATGGATGAACTGAGTGTCGCTTCTCAGCAATCTGCTGAGCAAGCAGAATCCGCCGCCGCTGAAGCGCGCCAAGTGTTGAACTTAATCGCTGGTTTGGGTCAAGTAGAGCAGCAACATGGCAATAGTCTGCGAGAAAAAGTAGGGCAAATCGCCGAACGAATTTTATATTTGAGCGAGCAAACCAACCAAATTGGCACGATTTCTACCTTGGTGAGTGATCTGGCGAATCAGACCAACATGCTCGCGCTGAATGCTGCTGTCGAAGCGTCACGTGCCGGAAACCAAGGGAAAGGGTTTGCAGTCATTGCGACAGAAATCCGAAAACTGGCTGACCAAAGTCGCAAGTCAGCCGATCGCATTGGCACTCTCGTCAGTGATATTCAAAACGCTACCAACTCTACAGTCATGGTGACGGATGAAGGCACAAAAACTGTTGAGAGCATTGTGGCTGCGGCGAACAATATCTCCTTAAGTAACCAACAAATTTCTTTGACCTCTAAGCAGCAGGCGATCGCGATTCAGCAAGTGGTGGATGCCATGATGGCCATCAACCAAGGAGCGAGCCAAACAGCAAGTGGCATCGGGCAAACGAAAGTAAGCACTCGACAGTTGAGTGAAGCAGCGCTCACCCTAAAATCAGTTGTTTAGTTGTAGGTGCTGAGTTCATCAGGATGCATAGTTTGCGTTCTTTTGGCAAGATTAGTTCTTAGTAGGGCTTGGAGAACATAGAACTGTGTGCTTCCAGATTTGATTCCACCCTGGAACAGCATCTGGTAATGACCTCTATGGCTGCAGATTTACTTTAGAAGTAGCCTCTTAGCCTTTCAATCCTTTGCTCTTGGGATAGTGAGCTACACGGGATTCCAAGCTTGAGCTTGCTGGCGATCGCACTGCTAAATAAGTCCAGTTAGCAGTGCGGGGTTATATTTCCCAATCCAGAGTACTGGTGTCAAAGGTCATGACAAAGCTAATCAGCCTCTATCGGTAGCCATCCCTAAAGAGAGTCTCCAGCTTCAGAGCAAGCACAAGGACGGAACAGAGTTTGAATCGAACCACTCTTAAAGGCAAGTACTGTAAAGCCATTGACTCTCTTTAGGGAAATAACGTCATCAGCGGCCTCTATGACTCGGTAGAAATGGCCTGCCTCAGAGAGCAAACATTCGCCTGCTAATACGGTCATCGCTTAACTGTTTACTAAATCAATAAGTATATTTTTATACCTTTGCTAATTGTGGTGTAGGTTTGTGGCAACAAAGTTCTATTTTCTACATACAAGTTAAGGATTTCTTGAGCCAGCACTGCGATTGCTCAGTCATTAAAGTTTGCGGTTTAATGTTGGCATGCTCCAACCCACGACGGTTAAACCTACATCCCTAGCTCTCGCCAAAACTTCTCTTGAGGTATCACCTTCCCGCAGTTCACACGAAATCAAGTCCGAGCCCTCACAGAATTGATAGCCTAAGGGCAAGTCTGAAGGCGGTTGAAAACAGGTGAGAATGATTTTTTGGGCCATTCTTACAGGGCAACTGACTAGATAGGCACAGGTCCTAGAGTAAAAACCTTGCAGCGTGAAAAAAACCGCTAAAGCGCTTAATCTTGATGCCTGTAAGCAATATCTCCCAAAGGCAGATTGCCTAAGTTATGGTTCTATCGAGCTGGCATGCAATACTGGCGACCATCAAGCCAACCGTCGTCAAACCATTGGTGGCTCAATCAGGGAAGTGTCAATCGTGTGGATTGTATTTTCAGTCAGAGGATCTGATGGCAGTTCACCATGTGGACGGCAACTCAACCAACTATCAACAGAGCAATCTGGCGTTATTGCATCGACATTGCCATGACCAATTGCACCGAAATCTGCGTGGCAAGCACCGAGCGGTTGAGGAGCCATGTGAGGCGACGAGGCTCATGCACGGTCCTGAAGACCAGCGGGGTGGGTGACTGCTCCGCTGAGTTTAACTCCATTGCTATACAAGGGCGAAGAGGCCGTGGCGAATCCCATACAAGACTCGAGCAATTAAGACTTTGTCCGATTCTTGAGCCGCTCTGGCCGTAGACAGAGTAATCAGCCAGCGATACTCTGTTGCAGTCAAGCTACCACACAAGAAAATACTGCCAATCAATTCTTCTAAATTAGACGCTTGAGAAGGCACTAAAGACTGCATAGCGGCTAGGCAAACGTTGAATTGCCAACATTAGATGACGATTCCAGAATGCCTTGTAGCGGTTACATTTGGCACCGAGCGATCACGGATATTTTCCCACTAGCAATTTAGTTCGCTCCATAGATTCCGCTGCTAGCAGTCCAGAGACCCCACTTCAGTTTAGGTAAAAGGACAACCCCTGCAATGAAGATGGGCTTCATCTCTCGACCTGTAATGATGCTGGAATTCCTGACCAAAAGAGCATATACGGCTATCACGAACTAGGAGACCAGTGCCCCAACTATAAGGTGGGTTCGATCAGTTCTAGAACATTTAAGAATGCTCACACTCCTTTGCCAGAGATACTTTCAGACTGAGTAGAGCAGGGCATACTTTGTTGTTCTGAAGAATAGAACATTCCATAGAACCTAGCGAAGTAGGTAAAGCCAGTACAGTGGCTGACCTAAGAGCCTTTTGTTATATTGGTTTGTCTAGAGATTATCTAGAGATTTTCAGCTCTTATCCAGGGGTAGTGATTTTTAGTGTCATTTTATAGTACACTTGAACTACCTATATTCTTTCAGCTATGTTTTACCCAGAATCCATTTTCGATGCGATGGAGCATTACTCAGCTCACTGTGATTCGCACCGTTTTTCCATGCTGAAAACAGCGATTCAAAAGTATGCAATTCCTGAATGGCAAAAGATATCTGGTAATTCTTCATCTTCGCCAAAACAAGTGCCCATAACAGCTATAACTCAACTTGTAAATCTAGTCACTTTAGGCTGTCGACAAACAGGTTGTAGCTCTAGAACGGAGAGTAAATATCGAAGCTATACCAAGAAATTTATAGAGTTTTGCCAGGAGGAAGGCTGGCTTTCAACTTCCTCATCTTCTCAGGCTCAACATGATTTGCAATGCCAAGACTCATCTACTACACAAGAGTTCTTAGAAGTCTACAAGAGTTTAGGCAAGCAGCATCTTAATGCTGGTGAGACTCGTAACTATGGATCTAGTGAATTCTATCGCTTTAAAGCAGTAGGTGGCCAAAAGAGGATTTATCAAGTCTCTTCGACTGGCATTAAACGTTCAGCAAACTACGGGTTAGGAACACAGCCAGGA
>NZ_JACJOD010000085.1 GCF_014695385.1 Trichocoleus sp. FACHB-46
ACAAGTCTGTCTATCGTCAACGGAATCAGGTGGAGCGCTGTTTCAATCGCTTGAAGCAAAACCGTCGCATTGCAACGCGCTATGAGAAAAAAGCTGAAAACTACCTTGCCATGCTGACTCTAGCCTCTATCATGATGTGCCTGTAGTTTTAAAACACGCCCTAGTTTTAGCGGCTTAGGTATTTCTGACAGTTCTTCGTGCTCAAGTAGAACCAATGATTGAAGCTGATAACAGCTCTCTCCTTTTGACTCTAATTGGGCCTATAGCAGTGTTCAAAGCAGCCCGAAGATTATTATCAAGTCGAGCATTTGGGAGATGAAGTGCTGAGTTTGGAAACTTTGATTTCTAAAAGTTTGGTTGCTCGAACATGTTCTTCATTGGTCTTACTGGCGTAAAGCTCATCCAGTAGTTGCCTTTTACTACCACTACCGTAAGCGATCTCAAACATCATCCCAACAAGTACAACTGTAATACTTATGGTCGTACTTTAGTTCAAATCCATACTCCAACTAAAGTCGGAGTCAATTTTCTACTTTGAGATAGCTTGATTTATCACCATTTGATTGTGTAGAAGTACCAACTCTGAGTGGACGACAAGTAAGCGTCAATTGCCTATATTAAGTTCGAGGCAACTGAGGTACAAATGGACACCGAATACTACGATGACATTATCGTCGGTGGTATTACATACAGCAGGTAAAACTTTAGCCCCTGCGCTGGTCGTCAGTGGACATAAGACCGCTTTAGTGAAACACAGTTCAAACAAGATTGGCGACACCTACAACAATTTCGCTTGCATTGCCGCTAAAACAATGGTGTTGATTCCACTCATGCCTGGGCTCAAAGAAGCTGGATTCTCAACGAGGAGATGATCATGGAGCTAAAACAGTTATTTGAGCACCTGATCGTACTTGGCAGTGGCTACATTGGGTTGGAATTTGCCTGAATGTTTCAATGCTTTGGCTCTCGTGTCACCCTTTCCTATTCATTAATCTGGAACTGGCGCATGTCGATTTAACCGAAACTGAGGCGCTACAACAAGGTTCCGCCATTGGTGTAGCAAAGTTTGATGTCTCAGCCATTCCAGAGCGAAAACCCTGGATCGATCTGATGGCATATTGAAAACCAATCAGAAAATTGAGGTAAAATCAATGACTCAACTTCCACATGCTGAACTTATTTCTACTGCTTCAATGAATGCCTACCATTGGCAACATAAGCTTGATCGCCCCCAATCACATCGTTGTTCTGAAAAACCTAGTCGTAATCGAGGCGTGTTCCTGTCCCAGCGAGGATGGCAAAAGTTGGTTCAAGCGGGAGTATTACACACCGAATACGGTGAGCGCCACACCTATGAAGAGCTGAGTGCCCGATCTCTTCTTGATAAACGTACTGTCAGTCGATTGTTAAGTTGCGAAGTCAAAGTCGATAAAGGCACGCTGAAAATATTCTTCCGGGCTTTTAACTTATCACTAGAAACTGGTGACTACGCTTCGTCTAGGGGTAATGAAGTAAATGATGTAAAACTTGATGCATCAGCCCATGCAACCTTGATGTTACAGAAAATTGAGTTTGAACAGATTGTTGAAGATCTGCTCCAATTGAAGCAGCAATTAAGAGAGTACGATCGCCTGTTTCAGCGGTTGGGCTTAAACGAAAGCCATATTAGTCAACAATTGAGAGCATAGGTTACTCACTAGTACGGAACTATCTGAATTTCTGGGGTTTGGTGTAGATCATCGCTATACGATCGGAGCTGCTTTAGGGTATGTGATTACCATCGCTTCAAGAGCCACGATCGCATCTACATTGTTGTGCACTAATTGTGCTAGTCACTCTCATTCACGGTGTTCTATCAACTAGTGAATCTGCCGATGTTTCAAACTCTATCATTGGAGATAGCCTTATGTCCTCTAATACATTATTAATCAAAGGTAATTCCAAACCTCTCAATATTTTATCTCAAGTTAATTTTCCTCTGAATCACGCTCTCACCCATGTTGCTCAAGAAACTGCTGAATTGTTGCAACATATTTATTCAGATCAATCCGATGACACCAATTCTATTAAGACGGTTGCAATTCGAGCCATTGAACCAAAATACATGCAAGTTATTGCTGCCGAACCGTTAACTCAACGTGAATTAGAGGTATTACAACTGATTGTGGATGGCTATCGAAATCCTATGATTGCTGAAAAGCTACATATTGCTGAAGGTACAGTCAAAATCCATGTCCGCAATATTCTTAAAAAACTTTGCGCCGATGATCGAACTCAAGCAGCAATTCGGGCACTTCGATCCGGTCTAGTTTGCTAGGGAGTTGATACTGCTCAATCCGGTTGATAACGAGATCATGATATTCCTAGCGGTTACGTTCTTCAAGTACCACCAAACATTGAACAGGACGATTTCAGGTACAAAGCGCCGCCATTTGAATAGAAATGCATTAGACATAGAAAAGCTAGATGCAAGAGTTGAAGGTTTTCCTACCTTACCGCCAACTTATTTTGCAACAGAACTGTCTCAGCGAGGTATGTCGTTCGCCACTAAGAAATATTTACGACACAGTTGTAGAAGTGTATGAAACAAGATCCGTCGCGAGAGTCCCTGATCAACTTGCTGTTGCCACTCTTTCTCATTTTAGGCTTGGTGCTGCTGCTGAGCTTGAATGCAGGGCAGAACAACCAGACTGCCGAGTCAGTCAGTCTATTAGAGGCATGGCTGAAAGTCATCGTTAGCTATTTAGCGGCAGGGGCAGAAATTGCCGCAGCCCTTGTCATTGGTGAGGCGATCATGCGCGGTCTTTTGAGTTACATCCGCCAACTACTCTCGCGGAGGCAGCAGCCCGATGCCACCAAAGTGATTCGCCTGCAACTGGGGCGGGTATTGGCGTTAGGTTTGGAATTTACCGTTGCTAGTGATATTCTTCTCACAGCAGTTGCTCCGACGCGCCAAGATATTTTAAACCTAGGCGCGATCGTGTTGTTGCGAACGTTGCTCAACTACTTCTTAGAGCGAGAAATTCGACAAGGAGAACAACCAGTTGTCCAGAGAAACCTATCGTGATGGAGGAACGATGAGTCGAGATATTCTCAGTGTCGAGTCGATGGACAATACAAGGCGATCGCTCAGATAGCGCTGATCGTTTGGGAAAGAACTGATGTTAGAAACAGCACTAACCCTTAAGGTTTTGAGCGTTGTGGCACTTGTCGACAGCAATTCTCATTTTGAAACATTTGTACTAATACTAGGACTTTCAAAGACTTTTATGCCTGATCACCTGAACGACAGAATGCAGGGTCTAGCCGTTTGAAGCCACTGAAATCAGATATCTAAGTGAGAATTATTCTTATCTGAGAATTGCTGACTTGTCGAAGTGTTGAGCCGCAGCGGCTGTTATTTGCTTTGCTTGCCTTCAGTGCTTTTGAGGGTTCTCTCGAGCCACATCATAGCAGCACTACAGCTTCGAACCTCAATCCTGTCCCAATTGATAGCAGTTACAGTCGAGTTATTTGCCAATTTTGTTTTGGGTGGGGGTCACATTTCGGACGCAGTGGTGATGGTCATCAATGATTGACCAAGCACGCAAAACTTCGGCAACTGTCCACGCTTGGGCAATGCAGCCTCTTGCCGTCATGGGAGCATCACCATCAAAAATTTCACTAAGGTTTCCCAGTCCATGTGTGGTGAGATGGTTTACCAATGGTTCCAGGAGCTTCTGCGCCTGTGCTGGATTGTTGTAAACTCGCAGATGTGCCAAGGCAAAAGCTCCGAGTAGCCAACCCCAAACGGTTCCCTGATGGTAAATGCGATCGCGTTCAGCCCCCTTTCCACCATAGTGTCCTGCATAATCGGGATGGTCAGGAGAGAGCGATCGCAACCCATGAGAGGTGAGCAGTTTTTTTCCACATACATCTACCACTTGCCGCTGTTGAGATGGCGTGAGTGGACTTTGAGGTAAAGACACAGCAAAAATTTGGTTGGGTCGCAGCGAGTCATCGTCTCCATTCGGTGCATCAATTACGTCGTAGCAGTATCCAGTTGCTTCATTCCAAAAGCGAGAGAACTTAGCTAAGGTACGATTGGCGATCGCTTCATAATCCTGGTGGGGTTTGCCAATCTGCCGCGCAAACTTTGCCATAGTACGAAGCGCGTTATACCAGAGCGCATTGATCTCAATCGGTTTGCCAATCCGAGGGGTAATCACCTGATTATTAACTTTGGCATCCATCCAGGAAAGCTGCACTCCTGCTGTTCCGGCATAGAGTAAGCTATCGGACGCATCCAGGTGAATGTTGTAACGAGTGCCGCGACAGTGCCAGTCAATTACATCTGCCAGCACAGGAAACAGGTCACGCAGCAGACTATCATCTTCCGTTGCACAGTAGTATTGGCGGATGGCTTCAAAGTACCAGAGCGTTGCATCAACTGTGTTGTATTCGGGGGTTTCTCCAGCATCGGGAAAGCGATTGGGCAACATCCCCTGATCAACATATTGAGCAAAGGTCCGAAGAATCGATCGGGCGATTTCTGGACGACCCGTAGACAGCGTTAGTCCTGATAGACTAATCATCGTGTCGCGTCCCCAATCGCCAAACCAGTGATAGCCAGCAATGATAGTTTTGCCCACAGGGTCATTGGATGAAGGGCGATCAACGATAAACTGGTCGGCAGCTAACACCAGTCGATGAATCCAGTCTGGAGTTTTCTCAGCGTGAATCGGACGGCTGATTTCAAACAGTTGAATTAACTTTTGCTCATGAGCCGTTCTTAATTTGAGGGCGCTTTCACCCTCTAAATCGAGTTGCGGTTCGGTGCTAACCACGATTGTGAAAGATGACGCTGGTTCAAGCGTGATGGTAAAAGTTGCGGCATGGAGATGGTCTTCACGATCGCTCAATCCGCGATCGCGTTCTACCGCTAAATCAAAGTTGTAATACCACTCATGAGCCGGAGTGACGCTGGCAGAATTGCTGAGTAAATAAACTGGAGCCGCACCCGGAAAGGCAGTAATTTGGATGCCTTGGGCGCTCGCTTCAACACTCATTTGCCATCCATTGCTCTGAGTGCTGCCGTGATAGTCGCGATAGTTAACAAACGCCTGTAGCGTCAGTTGCAGCGGTTGCGTGGCGCGACTCAACGTATACTCCACATAGGTGGTATTGCTTCCGGGCTGCATCCAGATTCGCTTCTCAAGTTGGACATCGCTAAAGCCAAACTGCCAAACAGGAGTAGTCCCATCCAGGAAAAATCGCTCGATGCGATGGTATCCATCTGAACTCACCGTGCCGTTTGTCCAACGATTCGTGAAAAGCGAATAAGACTGTTCATCATAGTGAACAGTTTCATCTAGTTTGGTGACGAGTAAGGTGCGTCTTAATGGCGGATTTAGTGCCGCAATGAGTAAGCCATGATAGCGACGGGTCAACAGTCCTGCAATCGTGCCAGAGGCATACCCGCCAATACCGTTGGTAACTAGCCATTCTCGCGATTCGGCTGTTGGCAGCGTACCGCAGATTTCTCGCCCAAATTCAATATCCATCTGTAAAAAGTCTTTGTGCAACACCAACCCAATTGTTTAGGATGTTATTTCATCCGGTCTTGTAAGTGATCCGCGACCCGTAGCGCATTCGCAATAATTGTCAGTGTAGGATTCACGCCAGAATTCGAGGGAAAGAAACTGCCATCCACTACATAGAGATTGTCTACATCATGGGTGCGACAGTTAAGGTCAAGCACTGAGGTAATTGGATCTTCACCCAAACGACAGGTGCCGCACTGATGCCCTACTGCCTGTAAAGGGATACTGTTACGCGGATAAATACCCATTGGAATGATAAAGGGCTGCATCGAGTGATCATTAGTCTCCAATACTTTGATCCAGCGTTGCACCAGGCGATCGTGTGCTTTTGTATTGTTCGGTTTGTATTCCAAACAGACCTTGTCATCCATTACCCGAACTCGATTGTCTGGATCGGGTAAATCTTCAGACTGTAACCACCATCCCGTTGAATGACTGGCAATTTGTTCAAGGCCGAAACCCGGAACCAGTTTGACAAGCGGTGCTAATACAGCAGGTGTTTCAGCCGGAATCATATCCCCCAACACATTGCCCGTATTTTGGATTTGTCCCATTGGATAAGGAAAATCTGGCTCCCCCCAATAGAAATCATTAATGGCGATCGTCTTTTGATAGACAGCTGGGTTTGGCTTGGTACTGAGTGCCAGAATTGCCGTTGCCAAATGCTTCATAAGGTTACGTCCCACCTGGTTTGAACGATTTGCCAAACCATCAGGGTGCTGATCACTCGCAGAACGCAAGAGTAAAAGCGCAGAGTTAATTGCGCCACAGGAAACCACGACAGTGTCACTGGTGAAAAGCTGCGATTGTCCCTCAATCTCTGTCTCGACCCCAGTCACTTCTCGCCCTGATGCGCTGGTGTGTAGCCGCACTACTTTAGCTTGCGTTATTAAAGTGACATTGTTGTGCTGTTGAGCCGGACGCACTGCGTTTACATCGGCATCGGCTTTGGCATGAACCAGGCAGGGAAACCCATCACAAGTGTTACAACGAATGCAGGGACTAAACTCTGGATTTACCTCATCCAGCTTAATTCCTAATGGCAAATGAAAGGGATGTAAGCCCTGCTGCCGAAAACCATCACTCATATCCTGCATTCGAGGTTCATGACTCACAGGAGGATGGGGATAGCCTTCACTCATCGGTGGCTCAGTTGGGTCTTCACCCTGCAACCCGTGCACGTTATAGAGTTTTTCTGCTTCTGTGTAATAAGACTCAAAATCTCGATATTTTAAGGGCCAAGCAGAGGAAACTCCCTCATGGTGAGCGACTGTATCAAAGTCTTGCTCCCGCATTCGCAGGAGTGCCGCACCGTAAACTTTAGTATTGCCACCAACCCAATACCCTACACCTGGGCGAAAGGATTTGCCCCCAAGGTTGTACCACATCTCATCGGTGTGGTAGCGCTCTTTCTGATAAACCTCTTTAGCATTCCAATTCGCTTTCTCACGCGGTAAGAAACTCCCACGCTCTAAGATCAAAATCTTCTTTCCAGTAGGAGCAAGCCGATGAGCCAGCGTGCCACCTCCTGCACCTGTGCCAATAATGATAATGTCGTAGTCAGTGTTGACGGTCATAAGTAATTCTCTTAGAAGTAAGAAGAGGTAGCTTGGGTTGAGGGATGAAACCCAACATGTAGAATGTTGCTAACGTTCAGAGCCTTGAGGTTGGGTTTCGCAAAGCTCAACCTAACCTACTTAAACGATCGCTTAAATCGACCTCACCCTCCTGGTTGTAGTTGCAGCGAAAAATACAGCGTTTGTACGTATGGTGATCGAGTTTGGCACACTTGACAGAGCGTTGCCCAAATACAGACAGATATAATTCAGCAGCAGAAAACATTCCAACCAATGGAGCAAAGATATAGAGCGGAAATGCCGTCCAGATTTGTGCAGGAAAGGCGGAGGCGAAACTACGGGCAGGATTCATACCGAACCCGGAGAGCGGTGCTTCTAAAAAGACGTAAAGCATCACCAGGCAACCCGCAAAGATGCCTGTGTAACGGCTGAATTTTTTGTGGTTACTGGTCAGTAAAACGGTGAGCATCATGATAAAAGCAATCACAAACTCACCTAATAAAGCAGCAAGCCAGCCCATTGCTCCTGGTACCGTAACAATGTAGTTGACAGGCGGTTGGGTGAATCCATTCCTCAAAGCCAGGACGACTAGATAAACTCCCAGCACTCCACCCAAGCACTGAAATAGAACGTAGAAAGCAGCATCCTGTCGTTTTACTTTGCCCAGTCGATAAAAAGTGAGTGTGACTGCGGGGTTCATGTGTGCGCCGGATTGTTTGCCCCAAGGAGAATAAATCAGGACGATCGCCGTCATTCCCATTGCTACACCAATCAACAATCGGCGCAAATCGGCATTGGCGATCGCTTGATGAATTGGTGAGTTGGGATATTCAAAAATGACCGTAAATACCCCTGCGGAGACCATAAACAGCCCCAGCAGTGCCGCTTCCATGAGGTATTCGGGCCAATGCTGTTTCAGCGTTTTCACCTTAACCTCCCTGTGCCCGATGTTCAGCATTTTGGAGAATCATGGCAGCGACTAATCCTGTCCATCCAGTTTGGTGACTGGCTCCTAACCCCGCACCGTTGTCACCATGAAAATATTCGTGGAACAGAATGTAATTGCGCCAGTGCGGGTCTGATTGAAAGGCTTCTAAGCCGCCATAGATCGGACGGCGACCTGACTCATTTTGCTCAAACAGGGCAACTAAACGATGAGAGAGGGCGATCGCCACTTCCCGCAGCGTCATTTCCTGCCCCGAACCTGTGGGGCATTCTACCTTAAACTCATCTCCAAAATAGCTGTGAAATTGCCAGAGTGCTTCAATAATTAGATAATTCACCGGAAACCAGATCGGTCCACGCCAATTTGAATTGCCGCCGAATAAACCAGTCGTTGATTCAGCCGGTTCATAATGGACGTAGTAGCTATCTCCAGGGCATTCCAGCACATAGGGATGTTCCTGATGATATTTGGACATCGCTCGAATGCCGTGAGGACTGAAGAACTCGTCTTCATCTAACATTCGCTGCAAAATTCGCTTTAGCTTTGCGTCGTACACAATCGACAACAATCGTCTGGCCCCCATACCCGGAGTTTCCATGCAGGCAATATTGTTTTTCAAATCTGGACGATTTTGAATAAACCACTGCATCCGCTTTTTGAAACCTGGAAATTGTTCCAATGTTTCTAATTCCAGAACCGTCACGGCATAAAGGGGAATTAACCCCACCATCGATCGCACTTTGAGCGGCAACTGCTGCCCCTGTGGCAATTGCAGCGCGTCATAGTAGAACCCATCTTCGTCATTCCACAACGAAATGTTGGTATCTCCAATGCCATCGATCGCATCAGCAATATAGAGAAAGTGTTCAAAAAATTTGCTGGCAATATCTTCGTAAGATTTATCTTCCTTTGCCAGTTCCAGAGCGATCGCCAGCATATTTAAGCAATACATTCCCATCCAACTGGTGCCGTCTGCCTGATTGAGATAGCCGCCTGTAGGCAGCTCCTTGCTGCGATCGAATACTCCAATGTTATCCAGTCCCAGGAAGCCACCCTGAAACACATTCTTGCCTGCCACGTCTTTGCGATTGACCCACCAAGTGAAGTTGAGTAACAGTTTATGAAAGACCCGCTGAAGGAACTGGCGATCGCTCCGTCCATAAAACTTCTGCTCAATTTGATACACCCGCAGCGCTGCCCATGCCTGCACAGGAGGATTCACGTCACTAAATGCCCATTCGTAGGCGGGTAGCTGACCGTTGGGCTGCATGTACCATTCGCGAGTTAGGCGATCGAGTTGCAGCTTGGCAAAATCGGGATCAATGACCACCAACGGAATCAGGTGAAACGCCAGATCCCAGGCGGCAAACCAGGGATATTCCCATTTGTCGGGCATCGAAAGGATATCTTCGCTGAACAAGTGGCTCCACTCACGGTTGCGTCCTTCTTTGCGTTCAGCGGGTGGTTGTGGTTGCCCGGAATCGCCATCTAGCCAGTCTTGCACCACATAGTGATAGTACTGTTTGCTCCACAGTAGGCCCGCAAATGCCTGCCTTTGAATGTTGCGTTCATCTTCTGACATGGGGAAGGGAGAAATTCGTCCATAAAACTCATCGGCTTCCTGCTTGCGTGTATCAAAAAGATGAGTGAATTCTGCACCAAACGGTTCAGCAACAGTGTCGACATCACTCAGTCGTAAGCGAATAGTTTTTGTTTCCCCTGGTGCAATCGATAGCTGATAGTGAGCGGCAAATTTGGTGCCAATGCGATCGCCATTCACGGCATCCTGCTGTCCCTCGACAACATAATCATTGATGCCATCTTTCACATAAGGTGATTGGTTGCCAACACCAAACAGTCGGCTGTAGTTCGTTTCATTATCTGTAAAAATTAAATCTGCGCCGCTTTCGCAGTAAAGCCAACGGGTTCCCAAAGTGGGGTGAGCCGCTTCAACCACGCTGAACTCCTTCTCGTCTACCACTTTAATGAACGGTTTTTCACTCTCCAGATTCCAGTCCCAGGTATTGCGAAACCAGAGCGTAGGTAGCAGATGTAATGTGTGCGCTTCTGAGCTACGATTGGCGATCGCCACCTGAATCAAAATATCATCAGGTGAGGCTTTGGCGTATTCCACAAACACATCAAAGTAGCGATTCTCCGCAAAAATCCCAGTATCTAGCAGCTCAAATTCTGGCTCAGTTTTGCTTCTGTGACGGTTTTCTTCTACCAGTTGAGTATAGGGAAATGCCTGCTGTGGATACTTATACAGGCACTTCATGTAAGAATGAGTAGGTGTATTGTCGAGGTAAAAATAATACTCCTTGACATCCTCACCGTGATTGCCTTCTGGGCCAGTTAAGCCAAACAGCCGTTCTTTTAAGATGGGATCATTACCATTCCAAAGCACGATCGCAAAACATAACCGCTGCCGACTATCTGAGATGCCTGCAATGCCGTCTTCACCCCAGCGGTAGGCACGTGAGCGTGACTGTTCATGGGAAAAGTAATCCCAGGCGGCACCATAGGGACTGTAATCTTCTCGCACGGTTCCCCACTGCCGCTCACTGAGGTAAGGCCCCCAACGTTTCCAGTAGGCAGTTCGTTCCCGGTCTTGCTGTAATCGAACTTCTTCTGGGGTCATAACTACTGTTCTTGGTAGTTCCACAACAATCCACCATCGACAAAGAAAGTGGTTCCAGTCACATAGTCAGACTCAGCTGATGCGAGAAACGTGACAATCGAGGCCACATCTGCCGGTTTGCCTAATCGCCCTAGCGGAATGTTGCTCAGCAGTGCGCCTAATTTTTCTGGATCGTTTAGTAGCTTGGTGTTGATGGGTGTCTCGATCGCACCGGGTGCCACATTATTAATCGTGATCCCAAAGGGAGCTAGCTCAACCGCAAGATTACGAGTCAGCATTTTTAAGCCACCCTTACTGGCACAATAAGCCGCAAAGTGAGGAAAGGGCAATTCTTCGTGAACCGAACTGATATTGATCACCTTGCCAGGATGCTTCGTCTCCATCAAATGTTTGGCAAAGGATTGAGTGGCAAAAAATACACCCTTTAAGTTCACATTCATGACGGCATCATAGTCTGCCTCAGTCACATCCCAAAAGTCTGCGTTCTTCTCGATTCCAGCATTGTTGACTAGAATGTCTAGTCTGCCAAAGTGAGTGATGCTGTCTGCAATCATGCGCTGCACGTCAGCAACCATACCCGTATCGGCTTGAACGGTGAAGCCATCGACCATATGACATTGACCACCCGCTGCTTTTACCTTTGAGAGGGTTTCCTCTGCCCCCTCTGGATGAGAACGGTAGTTAATCACAACGCTCGCTCCTTCTTGGGCGAGACGAATGGCGATCGCCTGTCCAATTCCCTGGCTGCTACCCGTAACCAGCGCAACTTGGCCTTCCAGCTTCATACTTACTCCAGTGATGGTGTCGATTCGATCAAGAAGGAACGGATAGGTTGAAAACTTTTGAAATGTTTCGTTGAAGCATCAAGCAAAGTTTCAGAAAACTCAAATCGCGACGATTTGCTTGCATCACAGCATAAGTTGAAGAAGTTAAAGATTCAGTTCACCCGCAACAATGTCAAATACCCAGTCTTGGTTTTGGTTGAGCTAGGGAGAGCTATCAAAACGATCTTTTTGTGTCGTTACTTACACGATGAGCGTATTCATCAGGAGATTCAGGAAGGCTTGAATGTCGTCATAAACTGGAATAGCGCCAATGACTGCATAGATGCAGCAAATGGGAGTGAATGAACTCAGAACCTTCACGCTACTCATTTATGACCATGTCAATCTTTATGTGCGCTTCTTCCAATCGATTGAAATCAGCAGACAAGATAGACCTGCAATCACCGCTGATTTGGAAGATTGAATGGGTTGCATAATTTAGTCGGGAGTTAATGAAACAGCAGTAGATAGCAACCTTGCTGCCATTTGATCGACCATCCATATCACATTTCCTTGAGCCGGATGAATAATTTGAGCAGGCAAGCGATCGAGTTGATGCTGTCCTTCCAACACTGCTTTCAACGTTGCAGCTTTCTCTACTCCAGTGACAAAGAAGATGATTGTATTCGCGTTGTTAATCACAGGTGGCGTTAAGGTAATGCGATCGCTGTTCAACTCTTCCACCCAGGGTGCAACGACTAAACGAGTTTGCTCATGAACCGCAGCAGTGCCAGGAAATAGAGAGGCGGTGTGTCCGTTAGCCCCCATCCCCAACAACACTAAATCGAAGCGAGGAAATTCATGTTCACCGAGTTGAAAAAATTGTTTCAGGTCTCGTTCATATTCAGCAGCAACTGCTTGAGCATCTGAATTTTCAGCTTTAATGCGATGCACGTTTTCCTGTGGAATCGGAACTTGAAACAGCAATTGCTCTTGTGCCATCCGAAAGTTGCTACTGGAATCATTTGGTGGAACGTGACGTTCATCACCCCAAAATAGGTGGACTTGATTCCAGGAGATTTGATCACGCCAGAGTTGAGTTGCCAACAGTGCGTAAAGACTTTTGGGAGTTGAGCCACCGGAGAGGACGACCGTGAATCGTCCTCGTGCTTGAATCGCTTGCTGGGCTTTTTGCACAAACTCAGTAGCAGCAGCGTGCGTCAGCGCTTCAAGCTTGGCAAAAACTTGAATTTCGGGCTTCATCTGAGACCGGATTAATTTTTGCATGATTGTTCCCTTTATTTCAAAACTGGAATTGGAGCATGGGATGGGTGAGTGTTGTAAATGTCCATGATGGCGTTGAGTAACCGCAACGCATCTGGTTTTGAACGTTGAAATGAATTGCGTCCAATAATTGAGCCAAATCCGTGGCCTGCATGAATCGCTCGAATTTCATTCAGAAGGGCATCATCACTGTTGGTCTCTCCACCCGAAAAAATGACAATTCGTCGTCCGTTAAAAGTACATTGCACTACATGATGCACCCGTTCAGATAAGGTGGCGATCGGGATTTGTTCTTGTCATATACCTTGCGTGCTGCCTCCTGCTCGATATGCTCGTTCGGCAGTTTCACCTTGATAATGTGAGCTCCCAACTGAGCCGCAATCTGAGCTGCATACCCAATCACGTCGATTGCTCTCTCACCCGTTTTGCTTAAACCCGATCCACGGGCGTACGACCAAATCACCACAACCAATCCATTCCGCTTCGCTTCTTCGGCATAGGCTCGAATCTGGTCATACATCTCAAACCGATGGGCTGAACCGGGATAGATGGTGAAGCCGATGCCAACGCAGCCTAATCTCAGCGCATCCTGTACACTGCCAGTTAACGCTTGCATCGGATCAGATTCATCTAACAGCGCATCGTGATCATTGGCTTTCAGAATCAGAGGAATTTCACCAGCAAATTCTCGCGCTCCTGCTTCCAAAAACCCTAACGGTGCAGCGTAAGCATTACATCCAGCTGCGATCGCCAACTCAAAATGATAACGAGGATCATAAGCGGGTGGATTCGGGGCAAAACTGCGGGCTGGACCATGCTCAAAGCCCTGATCAACTGGCAGAATCACTAGTTTTCCGGTGCCTGCTAATTTACCGTGATTGAGCAAACGGCTCAAATTAGTCAGCGTTCCAGGATTATCACTGCCATACCAGCTGAGAATTTCTTTTACTCGCTGAGTCATTGTGTTTCTCCTAAATGTTCAAAGTCTGGTCCAATAAAATCTTTCTTCCGCTTTTCACGGCATATCCTGCCAGCAACTTCGGCAAAACCAATGCACTTGATGGTCACGGATATGGCGAAGGAGTGGACTAGAACAGCAGAGACAGACTGTTCCATCCATTCCAGAGCTAAACCGTTGGTCGAAGACGGCTTTTGGGAATTTCTGTAGCTGTGCGCTTGCCCAGGATGAACCATTCGACCGCATTAGCAAATCCCTCCTCTTCATAAGAAGTGGTTACATACTGAGCCTGTTTCTGCACGTCTGCACTCGCATTACCCATGGCAATGCTCAACCCACTGCGTTCAAACATTGGCACATCATTGAGCATGTCTCCGATCGTGGCAATCTCCTGTCTAGGAATTCCGAGCAGGTGTGAGAGGCGATCAACAACAGCCCCTTTGTTAGCTTGTGGATGAGTTACATCCAGATAATAAGGCTGAGAGCGAGCCGCAGACACTTGCTTGCCGCCACCCGAACTGGCTCCTGCCCGACAGTGAACATGCGGGCTAAACGTTTGCTGAACATCGGTTTCGCAGTGAGCAACAGCATCCAAGTCATCGCTAACGCCAACAATTTTGATAACGTTATCGAGTAAACCGTCGAAACTAGAAACAACCGTAGGTGAAAACTTAACGGTCCACTCTTCACGATCGACGTGAGGACCATGCCGCTCATGCACGAACCAATCCTTACCGCGATAGATCCAGACATCAAGATGATGGTCAGCAATCATCTTGATCACATCTTGAGTAATGGTTGTAGATAAGACGTTTTCCTCCAGGGTAGAGAAGTCGGGGTAGACAAATAGACCGCCATTAAATGCCGCAATTAGCTCTGTCAGCTTTAGCTCATCAGCGATCGTTTTCATACCCAATGGCGGACGACCGCTGGTAATCGTGAAACGAATACCAGAATCCCAAAGTTTATGAATGGCTGCACGAGTGCGATCGGTCAAGATTTTTTCTTTGGTCACTAGCGTCCCATCGACATCTGCAAGCAGCAGAGAAATTTTAGAAGATTGAATGGTTTGACTCATGATGAGGAAGTTGTTGAAACGTAATTTAGTTTGAGTACGAAAGGCTATCGTTATCTGATGAACAGTTCTCTTACGCTGTACCGACCCGCCATTGCCGACCATCTCGTTCTAGTAGTGCATCGGCTTGCGTCGGCCCCCAAGTGCCAGCAGTGTAATTAGGAAAGTTTTGCGGCGATGTTGCTGCCCAGACATCGAGAATGGGTGACACAATACGCCAGCCTAGCTCGACGTTGTCCGATCGCTGAAATAAAGTGGCGTCACCGATCATGCAGTCATAGAGCAGCGTTTCATACCCCGTACTAGGAGTTGTGCCAAAGTAGTCGGCGTAGCAAAAATCCATCTTCACCGCTCCTATCTGCATCGTTGGTCCGGGAATCTTAGCTCCAAGCTGAAAGCTAATGCCCTCATCCGGTTGAATGCGAAGTACCAGAAAATTGGGCGTCAAATGATCGATCGAGGTATCCCGAAACAGAAGGGAGGGCACTTGCTTGAATTGGACTACAACCTCAGTGACTCGTGCGGATAAGCATTTTCCAGTTCGTAAATAAAACGGCACCCCAGCCCAGCGCCAATTATCAATGGTGAGCTTTAAGGCAGCGTAGGTTTCAGTGGTCGAGTCGGGAGCAACCCGTGGTTCCGATCGATAGGCAGGTACCGTCTTTCCATTCACTGTGCCTTCGCCGTATTGCCCCTGTACTGTCTGGGTTTGCACCATCTCAGCCGTAAAGGGCTGAACGGACTTCAGCAATTTTGACTTCTCATCGCGTACAGCATCGGCATCAAATGAGACAGGAGGTTCCATCGTTATCATGGTCAATAATTGAAACAGATGGTTTTGCATCATGTCTCGTACTGCCCCCGTCCCTTCGTAGAAGTTACCTCTACCCTCTACGCCAACTGTCTCCGCCACCGTAATTTGCACATGGTCGATATGTTCCCGATTCCAAATCGGTTCAAATAGTCCATTACCAAAACGAAATACCAGGATATTCTGAACGGTTTCTTTACCCAGGTAATGATCGATGCGGTAGATCTGGCTTTCCTTCAGCACGTGACTGATGTTTTGATTTAAGCTGCGGGCAGACTCCAGATCATGTCCAAATGGTTTTTCAATGATGACGCGCCGCCAGTGCCCGTTATCCTCCTGCACTAACCCGGCTGCACCCAGTTGGGCAATGATGTCACAGAAGAAGTTAGAAGAGGTTGCCAGGTAAAATAGGTAGTTTCCTTGAGTGCCACAATCCTGGTCTACCTGAGTCAGCAAATTGTGCAGCTGCTGGTACATCTTCGCATCTTGAAACTCACCAGAAAGATAGTACAGTCGCTGCTCAAACTGCTGCCAAAGCTGATCATCGACGGCAACCGTTGCGAATTCGTGAATGTCCCGATTGAGTTTGCTGCGGAAGTCATCCTGGCTGATGGGAGTGTGAGCCACCCCCACGATCGCAAACTCCTGTGGCAGTAGATTACTACGCTTCAGGTTGTAGAGTGCAGGCAACAATAAGCGCTTGGTTAAATCTCCAGCAGCGCCAAAGATGACGATCGTGCAAGGTCCAGCTGAATGAGCCAAAGGTTCAACTGCGGCATGAGAGGCAATGGCAACCGTCATGATGAAATCTCCGCATGTTCTTCAATGTGTCCACCGAACTGATAGCGCATGGCAGAAAGCAACTTAGTTGCAAATTCATCCTCACCTCTAGAGCTAAAGCGCTGATAGACAGCAGCACTCAGCACGGGCGCGGGAGCACCTTCATCGATCGCTGCTGTAATCGTCCAGCGTCCTTCTCCTGAATCAGATATTCGACCGGCAAAGGTAGAGAGATGAGGGTCTTGCAGCAGAGCGATCGCAGTTAAATCCAGCAGCCAAGAAGCAATGACGCTACCGCGCCGCCAGACCTCAGCAACGTCTGGCAAATTGAAGTCGTATTGGTAGTGTTCTGGATTACGGAGCGGTGTTGATTCAGCACTGGCAGCCCGCTGCTGTTTACCTACATTCGCGTGATGCAAAATATTGAGTCCCTCGGCGTAGGCTGCCATGATTCCGTATTCGATGCCGTTATGCACCATCTTGACGAAATGACCCGCACCACTGGAACCACAGTGCAAATAGCCTTGCTCAGCCGTACCACTTACTTTTTCTCGACTGGGGGTGCGATCAATGGTTCCAACTCCGGGTGCCAAAGTTTTGAGAATGGGATCAAGATGTTGTACAGCCGTTTCCGGTCCCCCAATCATCATGCAATAGCCACGTTCTAGCCCCCACACTCCGCCGCTGGTTCCAATGTCAACGTAATGAATTCCCTTGGATTCAAGCGCATTTGCCCGGCGAATATCATCAATGTAATAAGAATTGCCACCATCAATCAGAATGTCGCCTGCTTCTAGCTTCTGAGCTAATTCCATCACTATGTCTTCAGTGGGATCTCCGGCGGGCACCATCAGCCAGATCGCACGAGGTTTATCGAGCTTTTGGACAAGATCATCCAGGGTGTAAGCTCCGATCGCCCCTTCCGATGCGAGTTGTTTCACTTTATTGGGTGAGCGGTTGAACACAACACATTCATGATTATTTCGTAGCAAGCGGCGGACAATATTTGCGCCCATACGCCCTAGACCAATGACACCAAGTTGCATTGTTGTTTCTCCAATGGGATTGTTGATTGCGGGAAGTGCAGGTTGAAGGCATTTAGTTTGCGCGATGACAGCATTGCATCATTCTTGACTAACTGCCTGATTGATGCAGAATGACTTACAGAATTTGCTCGATTATCGTTTGCAGTGTAGATAGCCCTGCTTGCACATCCTTGCTGAGATGAATTCGCAGTGCCCGGCGATCGCGGTCTGCTAAAACCTGAAAATCTCCCCGTGCTTGAGCGGCTTTCACCACACCAAACGTATATTTCTGCTGAGGAACTAGAATATCTGTTGCATCATCACAGGTGATTTGGAGAAACACACCGCTATTCGGTCCACCTTTATACGCCTGTCCGGTAGAGTGCAAAAAGGGAGGACCAAACCCTAAGCAGGTTGCCACTTTCTTCGCATCTCGAATGGTTTCTCGGATTATTTGCAATTGGATTTGATGGGCATCATTGCGATCGATGTATGCCAGAAGCGTACAGTAATCTCCTGGCTTTAGTTGATTGAGGTGAGCACGCAGGTAGCTACCTAACGATTGATCAGTTCCTGCTGCCTTAGACAGCACCGACGCATTTTTGGAATCTGTAAATAGTTGAATGCCTGCTTCAATCGCGATCGGTGTTTCCGATGGAAGAGTGCCAGATTTTTCATACTCTGTCGTTAACTGATGAGTCACAATTTTGCTGGCTTCCACATCTGGTTGATTGAAGGCATGGATACCCATGATGGAACCTGCCACGGCTGTTGCAATCTCCCACCGGAAGAACTCTTGACCAATTTGATAAGGATCGGCAATGGAAATACGAACGACAGGTTGTCCTGCTTGCTCTAACGCTGTAACGGCTGCATCCTGAGCTGAGTCAGCCGCAGACTCTAGGCGAATGTAGGCAAAGATGCGATCATCTCCATAGACTGATGGATTACCTAGCGGTTCTTGATCCACGGGAATTAATCCCTTACCCTCTTTGCCTGTAGACTCTGCCAGTAGTTGCTCTAGCCAGGCACCTAAATCTGCAATTCCTGGTGACATACTCAGCGTTACTTTATCTCGTCCCTGGTTTGCCAACACGCCCAGAATATTGCCTAAGACAACGCCCGGGTTCTCTTTGGCTGGAACTGATGGCGCACAGGAATGTACCATTACTTCAGCCGTATCGAGGAACTTTGCCACATCCACTCCCATTGCTGCCGCAGGCACCATGCCGAAGTTCGATAGAGCAGAGTAGCGACCGCCAATACTGGGTACACCAAAGAAGAGATGGCGGAAGTCATCGCCTTCGGCAATGTGTTGCAGTTTAGAACCCGGATCAGTCACGGCAATGAAGCGGTTGCCTGCCGACTCTGCACCCAAAAGTTTCTGCACTTGATCAAAGAAATACTGCTTAAAGATATTGGGCTCTAACGTGCTGCCAGACTTACTCGACACAATGAACAAGGTTCGAGTGAGGTCAATTTGACGTTCGATCGCCTTGATTTGAGCTGGATCAGTGGAATCAAGCACCAGCAGTTCTGGAAAGCCTTGTTTGTTACCAAAGGTCAGCTTCATCACCTCTGGGCAGAGCGACGAGCCACCCATCCCCAGTAGCAATACATGAGTAAACTCCAGGTCTTGAACCTCTTGCGCCAATTGCTTCAGGTGGTCAATGTGCGCCAGTTGGTCTTCGGTAATGCCGAGCCAGCCCAACCACTTGTTTTCATCCGTACCTGTCCACAGCGTTGCATCCTGCGCCCATAGACGACGAATCTTACCGTTCTGCTGCCAATCGTCTAGAGACGCTTGCACAGCTTTGTTCAAAGGTTCGGGCAGTTTATAGGTGAGCGAGTTAAGCTTGTTGCCCAGAATCGCGGTTCGTTTTTCTTCGACAACACTCAACAATTGGTCAAAGGCATTCCTGAAAAGTTGTAAACCTTCTGCCAATAATTGATCTGTCACCTGTTGTAAAGAGATTCCCGCTTGCTGTAGGTTTGCTAGGGTCGATCGAGCCTCATCCAGACTTTCAGTCAAACTAGACCTCGGCTGCCCATGAGCGCGGAAGACAGATAGCGTGGCTGGCGGAACTGTATTTACCGTGTCAAAGCCAATCAATTCCTCGACATACCGCACATCGCTGTATTGGGGATTCTTTGTTCCTGTACTTGCCCATAACAATCGCTGGGTTTGTGCCCCTTGACTGGATAACTTCTGCCAGCGGCTCGATTGATAAATGGTTTGATAACGCTGATAAGCGAGTTTAGCATTGGCGATCGCCACTTTGCCCAATAAGCCTCGGAGCACATCACGCTGCGCTGCATCGGTAACAGTTTTGAGTTGAGCCGTGATTAGGTTGTCAACAGCGTTATCAATTCGGCTCACAAAGAAGCTAGCGACGCTGGCAATGCGCCTGATGTCTCCATCTTTTGCCGCCAGTAGCTCTAAACCAGTAATGAAGGCATTGGCAACCTGCTCATAAACATCCTGAGCAAACAGCAGCGTCACATTCACATTAATGCCTTCACTAATGAGTTGTTGAATGGCGGGAATCCCAGCCGAGGTTGCAGGCACTTTAATCATCACATTGGGACGATCCACTGCCTGCCATAGTCGGCGGGCTTCAGAAATGCTTTGCTGTGTATCATCTGCCAAATAGGGGGAAACTTCTAGACTAATGTAACCATCACGCCACTTGGTTTGCTCATAAATCGGTTTCAAGAGGTCTGCCGTTGCTTGAATATCGGCAATGGCGAAGGTTTCATAGAGCGACATGGCATCTCGATCGTGGCTTTGTTCAATGGTTGACAAAGCGCTGTCATAATCGGTGCTACCTGCGATCGCTTTTTCAAAGATCGAAGGATTTGAAGTCACACCTTGCAATCCATCTTTGTCAATTAAATGTTGGAGTTCACCACTGCTAATTAAACTGCGACGAATATAGTCTAACCAAACCGATTGCCCATAGGATTGGAGGGATTGCAAAGGGTTTTTGGGTTGTGATGCTTGTAAAGTAACCATCTGTTCATATCCTTATTGAATTGGCAACTAAATTTGACACAAGTATGCAAGAACACAAAATATCAACTTGCTAACTGTGCTTTTGCGGCTGTAACAACTTTGTCAGGCGTGAAGCCAAACTTGCGCTGCAATTCTTTTAGAGGCGCTGAAGCCCCAAACGTGTGCATAACAATGCGGGCACCTCTCGAACCCACATACTCACCCCAGCCAAAGGTTGATGCTTGCTCCACACAAACACGGGCAGTAATTGAGGGTGGAATCACACTATCGCGGTAGTCCTGATTTTGCTGCTCAAACAGCTCCCATGAAGGCATACTCACCACTCGCGCCTTAATTCCTTCGGTCTTAAGCTGTTCATACGCTGCAATGCAGAGTGAAACTTCGCTTCCGGTTGCTAGCAGTAATACATCGGGTTTGCCGTTCTCCGCATCTGCCAGAATATAAGCCCCTTTAGCCAAACCGGATGCCGCCGCATACTGGGTACGATCGAGCGTCGGTAATGCCTGTCGAGACAACACCAGCACCACAGGTTGATGCTGCAATTGCATAATTACTCGCCAAGCTTCTACGACTTCATTAGCGTCGGCAGGTCGCAGAGTAATCAATCCCGGAATTGCTCGCAGTGATGCCAACTGTTCAACGGGTTGATGGGTGGGACCATCTTCGCCAACCCCGATCGAGTCATGCGTGAAGATGTAGATGACCGGAATTTCCATCAGCGCACTGAGGCGAATGGAGGGACGACAGTAATCGCTGAAAATAAAGAATCCAGAGCCATAGGCACGGACTTTACTCAATGAAAGTCCGTTGAGGATTGCTGCCATTGCATGTTCGCGGATGCCAAAGTGGAAGTTACGCCCACTGCGATCGTCTGCACTAAAATCACCCGCGCCCTCAAAGGTGAGCCGTGTTTTCGTTGAGGGAGCCAGATCGGCAGCACCACCAATTAACCAGGGGATCTGCTGAGCGATCGCATTCAGCACGCTGGCAGAGGCATCCCGTCCCCCTAGCCCTTTGACATCAGCAGGAAACGTTGGCAGTGCGGTTTCCCAATCATCAGGAAGTTGGCGATGCTGCATCTTATAGAGTTGGTCTGCCAGATCTGGATATTTGGCACTGTACTCAGCAAAGGTTTGCATCCACCCTTGGCGCAGACGATGTCCTCGTTGCCCCAAGTGCTTTTGAAAGTGCGCTTGTACGCCCTCCGGTACCAAAAACTTAGCATCTTCAGACCAGCCGTAATTGCGTTTCGTTAACCGAATTTCCTCTTCCCCTAGCGGGTCCCCGTGGGCTGCACTGGTATCATGTCTATGTGGCGCACCATAGCCAATGTGGCTATCGACAATAATTAGCGTGGGGCGATCGTGTGTTTCCTGAAAAGTTTGAAATGCTCGCTCCAGCATCTCTAAATCATTAGCATCACTGACTCGAATGAGGTTCCAACCGTAAGCTAGAAAACGAGTGCCTATATCATCACTAAAGGTGAGATGGGTATTCCCCTCGATCGTGATGTGGTTGTTATCATAAATCCAGCAGAGATTGGAGAGTTTTAAATGCCCAGCTAGAGAAGCGGCTTCGTTGGAAATACCCTCCATCATGCAGCCATCGCCACACAGGGCGTAGACGTTGTAGTTAAATAACTCAAAGTTAGGACGATTAAAGTGTTGTGCCATCCATTGTCTGGCGATCGCCATTCCTACACTTGTCGCCACACCCTGTCCCAATGGTCCTGTAGTCGTTTCAATGCCAGAAGTCCAGCGATATTCAGGATGTCCAGGACATTTGCTATCCAGTTGGCGGAAGTGCTTAATATCATCGAGCGTAACGGAGGGTTCACCTAATTGTTCGTACTTTGCATTAACAGCTTTGACACCCGTCAAATACAACAACGAATACAGCAGCATTGAAGCATGACCGTTCGATAAAACAAAGCGATCGCGATTTGCCCAGATCGGATCATCGGGATCGAACCGTAAAAATCGCTGCCACAAACAGTAAGCAACGGGAGCTAATGCCATTGGTGTACCTGGATGCCCAGAGTTTGCCTGCTGCACCGCGTCCATCGATAAGGTTCGAATCGTGTTAACGCATAGCTCATCGAGTTGTGTTTGATTTGAAGCTTGAGTTTGGGCAATCACTGCTTGCTCTCCTTCTTAAGGCTTTATAGAAAGAATTAGCGATGTCAACAAAACGCCTTTAAGCGTTAATTTTTAACTTGTGCTAATGCTTTTGGAAAATGAAAGATTTTACTGGCTAAATACGCTGCTTATTATTTGCATTGAAGTTATCCAAGAGCAGCAACTCATTGCAGTGTGCAATACGATCCAATTTCTAACCAGCCAAGATTGCTCAGTTATAGACAATTTAAGACGAATGAAACTGACTTAAGAGCTTTAGGGCTTACGCAATTAGCACAGCGATCGCACTCAGGTAAAAGCACTTGAGTATAAAGTAGAGAGAGGACCGCACATTGGCAAATTTTGGCTGTGAGCAAGTGAGCTCGCAAAAAAAGGAGCCACACCTGGTAAATTTGGGTAGGATTACCAACTTTTACCCTGTAGGGTGACTCTATGCTCAAACTCCAGCATCTTCCTTCAACGGTGCTGCTTCACACAAGTATGCTTGTATCTAGTTAGGTTAACCTGTTATCTGCCAACAGTTTAACCTAACTAGATTGCTAAGAAACTGACCCGTTGAGGGCAGGTAAATCAAGAGCGCCACAGACAGAAGCCTAGACATTGCTTGCCGATCAAATTCTTTGATGTTGAAGATGTCGTCTGTTCGTGCGATTTTTTTGAGGTTTGGCTTTTACGACTTTGCAAAGATAATAACCCTACTTGATTTCGGCAGGATCAAATTCGATAACTCGCCCTGGTCGGGCTGCCAAAAATACGTCGTAGGTGGCGCAATAAGCAATAGTGACATCGTCAGCTTTGTTATAGAGATGGACGACTGTGCCAGCCCCTCCTGGTTGGAGTGCAATGGGTGTCAAATCGCCAAAAAATAGACGGCGAATCGTGTCTCCACTGCCTAATTCATCTCTTACCTTTTGTAGCAGAGCAAGTTTCTTCTCAATGGTTGAGGGTGTTGGATTTGCTGGGTCAGCTGATAAATGCATGGCTATAATTCTCCAGTGGTTTTTACAGTGATACTCGTTGGCGTTCTAGTCTAGAAAATCGATTCTTGACAGCATTAAGCACTGCCATAGACTGGAACTGCTGCCCCTCGAACATCTTGAGCCGCTTCAGATGCTAAGAAACAAATCACTTGAGCTAAAGATTCAGGTTTAACCCAGTTGTGCGCATTCTCAGCTCCCAATGCTCCTCGATTGGTAGGGGTATCAATAATGCTGGGTAAAACCACATTGGCTGTAATGTTGGTTCCTTTGGTTTCATCAGCGATCGCCTTAGTTAGGGCAACCACTCCAGCTTTGGAAGCACTATAAGCTGCGAGTTGTCCGCCTGGTTCTACAGCCCCCCGGGAGCCAACCGTGACAATCCGTCCATACCCGTTCTCTAACATACGTCGTAGACTATGCTTGCAGAGTAAAAAGGTTGTGTTGAGATTTAACCCGAAGTCCCGTTGCCAATCAGCAAAAGGATACTCATGGGTTTTACCGATCGCAAAACCCCCAACCAAATGGATCAACACATCGACTCGCGGCATATTATCTACTAGCTGTTGAACAGCTTGCTCATCTTGCAGATCAGCAGGAGTAAATTGGAGTCTGTCTTGAGTAGTGGGGGAGATAGCATCTTTGATCCGCCCTATTTCTTTCGCTTTGCGATAAGGCACTGTGACGAGCGCACCTTGTGCTAATACAACAGGAGTGACACCTAACCCCAACCCCCCAGTGCCTCCTGTCAGTAACACATACTTGTCTTTCATTATTACTCCATAAATTACATTCTCATTCTTCAACTTTGATTAAAGTTAGAACAGTCAAGTTTTACAAGTTAAGAAGCAAATTAAGTGAGAAAGTGTTTGTAAAAGGTTGTTAAGCAGAACGAATTCAGACCATAAAGTGAGTGGTACCTAAGGAATTCAAGCTGCTTGACTGACAAAACGGGATGCAGTTGGGACAAAGGCTAGGAGGGAAGTAGAGCTTGATTTAGGCTGAGAAGTAACTACACAAAACAGTCAAATCAATGTCCCCGACTTCCCGCCTTTATGATGCGCTGTCTCGATATTTGCGTCAATGCGATATTGAGTGGCAAGATGTGCGTCACCTGCAAACACTCTGTTGGATGATGTAGGGCTTCGCCCCGCTGCAGGCGTATGGCATGATTGAGAACCAAAACGTTCACCTCAATGGGTTTGGGGTATATGTGAAGAGTCGCGCTCAACTTGCCCAGTCCCACCAACGATGGTTTCGCCGCTGGTTGTCGAATCGGCGAATTGATGTCATCTCTGCTCATCATGCCCTCATCGGGCAAGCCCTGTCTGGATGGAAGAGCCAACGACTTTACCTAGGCCTCGATACAACAGTCGTATGGAATCGTTTTTGCATCGTCTGGGTTGGGGTCGTCTACCGAGGTAGGACCGTTCCAGTGGCTTGGCGAGTCGTGGCACATTCGGGCAGCACTGTGAGGCTGTGGACGATTCAACGGGTGTTGCGCCAAGTAGCACGACTCCTGCCCCATGAGGCGACAATTGTCCTTCTGGCAGACCGAGGCTTTGCCGATGGCAAGTTGATGAAGTATCTCAAGGAGAATCTAGGCTGGCATTTTCGCATCCGCATCAAACGCTCGTTCCAATTTCAGTACCAAGGCCAGTGGCGCAAGGTGTCGTCTGTACAACTGCAACCGGGACAAGCATACTTTACTCCTGCAGTGTCTATTGGCAAAACCAAGCCCTACCCCAATGTTTATCTCGCTTTTGCCCATGACCAGCAAAGTAACGAGGATTGGACAATTGTCAGCGACGAACCGACGAGTCTGCGAACCTTTGCTCAGTATCGATTCAGGTTTTGTGTGGAGGAATCATTTTTGGACCTCAAGTCCAATGGCTTCAACTTGGAGTCATCCAGACTGCGTGATCAGTTTGCCCTCTCTCAGCTATGCGGTGTGATTGCATTGACCATGCTGTTTCTGATATTGCAGGGGACACAAGTCGTTGCTTCAGGCAAGCGTCGTCAAGTGGATGCGCATTGGCAACGAGGCACGAGCTATCTCAAGCTGGGGTGGAACTGGATTCGTCTTGCTATCACTCATCAGTGGAAGATTCACGTTTATCCGTTCCTCTCCTGTTCACCTGACCCTCAGCCTGCGATTGCGTCCAAACGACAACAGGGTGATGCTCTCAATCGTGAATTCACCGTCCTCAAACGCATTCCAGCTTCTTAGTTTTGTCAGTCAAGCAGGGAATTCAAGCTCCTGGGAACGAAATCATGAGCCAACCCTACTATGACAGCGACCTCAGGGATAACATCATTAGACCTCCTGCATGAATCAAGAGGGATGTGCCAGTTCATAGTTGAGCAAGCCAGCAATCAAGTTCAAGCGTAAGCCAAACCGCTTTCTCCGGTTGCGATACCGCCCTGAAAAGA
>NZ_JACJOD010000086.1 GCF_014695385.1 Trichocoleus sp. FACHB-46
ACAAGTCTGTCTATCGTCAACGGAATCAGGTGGAGCGCTGTTTCAATCGCTTGAAGCAAAACCGTCGCATTGCAACGCGCTATGAGAAAAAAGCTGAAAACTACCTTGCCATGCTGACTCTAGCCTCTATCATGATGTGCCTGTAGTTTTAAAACACGCCCTAGTAGTGCTCTTTGACTAATACTGCACAGACTACTAATCGCAGCTTCACTCTACGTCCCTCCGACGACAGCCCAAACAACAGCGCAGCCTACAGCGAGTCGAGCAGATTTTGCGCGGCAGCAGACATGTTTGCAGAAATCGGCCACATGGATGAAAAAGTAATGAAAGGAATGAAATGTCCTTACTGTCATTCTTCCCGGATGTCGAAAAACAGTCATCGCTATCACAAACAGCGTTATCTATGTAAGGATTGTGGCAAACAGTTTCTAGAGCGCACGGAACGAAGCACGCATGGGGATAGATAGTGAACTGAACCAGATATCCGATCGCCTGCGTCAAATGCCGAAGGTGGAAATTCACACTCACTTAATCGGAACGGCAGACGCAGAAACCATTTATCAAATGGCTCAACGCAACCAAGTGGCTCTGCCAGCGGGTTCTCTGGAGGAGTGGAAATTATTTTATGAGTTTCGAGACTTCACTCACTTTATTGAGGTGTATTCCATTGCTCGTCAATGTGTGCAAACGGCAGACGATTATGTTTTTCTAGTTGAGCGGTTCCTGAAACACCAGGCTGAGCAAAACATTCGCTACAGCGAAGTCCATTTTGGTACAACCCTGCCCTCGGATCGCTTGAGCGATGCCGACCTACTGGAGGCTTTGAGTGTTGGGGCCATTCAGGGTGAGGCGAAGTACGGCAGCCGCGTCAAATTTATTGCCGCGATCGTCCGCCACTCTCCAGAGCGACAAAGACAAACCCTAGAATGTGCTTTGCGAGGGCAGGACAGGGGAATTGTCGTGGGTCTAGGATTGGCTGGGCAGGAGGCAGGCTACCCACCGGAAGACTTTGCCGAAACTTTTGCAGAGGCAAGGCGACAGGGACTGAGAGTAGTTGCCCATGCCGGGGAAGCGGCAGGAGCCGAAAGCATCTGGAATGCTCTAGAACATCTGCAGGCTGAGCGGATTGGACATAGGATTCGGTGTTTAGAGGACGACGCCCTGATGCAAAGTCTGTGCGATCTGCAAATCCCCTTAGAGGTGTCGCCTCAAAGCAATTACTGTTTAGGAATCGTCGATCGCCATCAACCCCATCCCATCCGGCAACTAGTGGATGCGGGATTATATTGCACGTTGAACTCGGATGATCCCCCGATGTTCCAAACCGATCTGGTCAATGAATACTTGACCCTCGCTAAGCAAGGATTTTCTTGGAAGGACCTCTGGCAGCTCAATTTGAATACTTTAGAGGCCAGCTTCTTACCCGAATCAGAGAAGAACAATTACCGACGTGAGTGGCAGGCATTTCTGTCATAGTCGAAGTACTGGAGCGCACATCATGCTGACTACATGGATTGTTCAAACGAATGTCGAGCCTGAATCCACTTCCCCGATTTTGCTGCGGCAGGCCTGCGCTGTGGAACAGCGCCCCTTCTGCGAGATTTCCGTCATTCCAGGCTGTGCAGCGCTGCCCACAATGCCAGCAATCGATGGCCCTGTGGTTTTTCATGGTCGCACAACGCTGATTCTGCGGGCTTCTGAGCACCCGAAATGGCAGCGTGGCATTTTCTTTGATCCTGTTGACTTCCAGCACCGGGCTTATGCAGCTGCCTATGGAGACCAGTTGCTCAATGCTGATGCGAGAATCACATCTTGGGAAGACTTTCTCAGGGAGCCGCGCGATCCTGCGGAGCTTGTTTTTCTCAAGCCAAATGACGACTTGAAGCGCTTTACGGGAGGCGTTCTGTCTGTTGCTGAGTGCTTCACGCTCTACCAACAGTTACGCCGCGCAACCAGACCGATCAATCCCGCATCGGAAGTTGTGATCGGCCAGCCTCGTGAAATCGATGGAGAGTGGCGCTTATTCATCGTGGAGGGTGAGGTGGTCAGTGGCAGCATGTATCGACCCAGTGGCGATGCCTACCTTCCTCACGATCTCGTTCTCTTTGCGGAGCACATCGCCTCCCAGTGGATGCCTGCACCTGTGTTTGTGCTGGATGTGGCGCGGGTCGAACAAACGTGGAAGGTTGTAGAATGCAACTGCTTTAACGGCTGCCGCTTCTACCTGGCAGATGTGGCTCGAATCGTCAGAGCGGTTTCACAATACCAAGAACGAGAAACGCACTAGAAGCAGTCAATCGTGGGGAACTTGGCTTGGGCTTGCAGGCAGTCCCACAGATAAACGGCAAGACCGAGGTCTCCGGTCCACAACGGATAGCGCAACTGCCGATAGAGTTGCTGGGCCAGTTCGTACTGGGCGATCGCGTGCATGGCAAAGATTCTGGCACGGTCCAGCCACATCTGATTGCCTGTGCGGACAAATAGCTTGAGAAACGCATAGCCATTGCCCCCGGTGCCGTGACAGAGATTGGACCCCTTCTTCAATGGACCCGCTTGCCAGGTCAGTTCTCCCCCCTGCGCCAAAAGGCGATCGAATGACTCATTGACCCCTTGGGGAAGTAGAGCCAAAGCCGTTACCATTCCAGGGGCCCCATGACAGTACTGCACTAGGTTGGGAGTTTGACTCGAATCGTCAGCATCATAAATGGCGGCCAGTTTGCTTTGTCTTCCTCCATCACTGCGGTCTGAACCACCGTTGCCATCGCCTTCGTGGCAATGTCTTGAAATACCTCCTCGCTCAACAAGGACTGTCCAACTATCAATGGTGTTAAGTTGCTGGCAAAGCCATGGACCGGTCCGAGCCATTGCTGGTGAGTGCCGTACAAATCAACCGTCCATAAATACCCCGCTTCCTCTACGGGTTGCCACTCGCGTAACAGTAAACCTGCCTGCAATTGGAAAACCTCTTGCCATCTTGATTCCTGCGTCCACTGATACATAAAGTAAGCAGCGAGCATCGAGCCTGCGATGCCCCACATTAGTTCCCGAATCGGCTGAGTATCGTTCTTGTGAATCGCGTGCAAAATTTGGGTAGCTGTCTCTTCTGAGGGAGATAACTGGTATTGCAGCAGTAGCAGTGGCAGTTCTCCAAATAGATAAGACGACTGCTCTGGATAGGGACTCACCTTAGGATAGCGCTGGCGATTTTGGGCTAGCGTGGCATCGAGATGAGTCGCAACATCAAAGGTTGATTCAATTGCGCCAACGCTTTGCAGATAATTGATTGCTCATAGGACTCCTGCTTTACCAAAATACAGATCGCTACCTAAGGCTTGATCGTCCATTGGGTGCCCGGACAACAACGGTGCTGTTTGCAGTTGAGCAATGGTTTCCTGGGCGATCGCTCGGATGGCTTCTTGAGCCGTGTCGCGATTCCAGTCTAGCTGCGAGAGCGGATAATGTCTGGCTGGATCAAATAGAGCCATTTTTTACCTCGGTAAGCGCATGATTGCTCGCCGTTACTTCGAGGAGACGATCGCGAGGAGAAATAATGACTCCGCACGTTCTCTTGGGTAGAAATGAGAGGAACACCCCCCTGAATTTCCACTTGAGTTCAGAGCGCGATCGCGGGCTATATGAAAGTGAGGTATTTAGCATAACCTATTCACACAGTAGTTAATTGTGTGGCTTCCTACCAGTTGCGAAGCGCTAACTATCAAGTCTTTAACTGCAGATGCAAGAGAGGAAACGGCTTGCCCATACTATCGAACTGCGATCGCCCGTCGATTTCAAACCCCATCCGCAGATAGAATCCTACTGCTTGCTCATTCTGCTCGTTCACATCCACTTTTGTCACACCCAGAATCTCGATAGCATGTTGGACCAGTTGCCGTCCGATTCCCTGTCCCCGCCACGATGGATCAACGAATAACATTTCAATTTTGTTCTCAACCACACCCATGAAGCCAATCACTTCACCTTGATGATCTCGCACGCAGTCCAACTGGGCTATCTGAGAAAGTCCGTTGAGCACCAAGGGTTTGAAGAATTGAATGTCTGCCTCTGAAAGAAAATCGTGGGTGGCTCGGACAGAGGCTTCCCACACTTCAACAACGCGTGAAAAGTCTGTGGTTGAGATTGGGGAAACGTCATCTTGTCGTTGCATCGTTCTTCAGAACTTGCCTCTTTGTTAGATTTCGACTTGTAGTTTACAAGGTCGCGATCGCGGATTTGCATCCCCTCAGTAGCTTGACTCAATTGCTGCGGCTGGATTTAGCCCAGAATTCGATTAGTGACCTCAAGCCTTTGACCCCGCTGAAAATTTGCAGCAATTGTTTTTGGTAGAACACCAGATTGCAGGATCTAAGCCCGTTGGCATCCCTGAAGTAACTCATGATCCTTGCCACAATCGTGATATCTATCCAAACTCAGCAGAAAGCCCAGGGCGATCGCGCCTCTAACTTTTCCCTCATTGGGGAGTGTACCAACTCACAGAGCTGCGGCTCACCCCTCCTAGGCGCCCAGAATTCGGCTTAAGGTGCCGTGTCAATGCGGTTGTAAGTTCCTTGCCAAGAGCGAATGTAAACAGTGGGATAGGCTTTGACCGAAGACAAATTTGGCTCTTCTCCTGCCTTAAACGACGTGGAGCCGCACCATTGTCCTCGGTTCATTCCCACCACAATGCAGATTTCCTCTTTAACAAGGGCAAGAATAAACTCAATCGCCTCATGAAAGCCTTGTTCTTCGGGTATGTCCGAATACCTATCGAAGTGGCAGTGATAGTAGTCGTAGCTGACTGTAACTTCTCCGTCCGTGTCAATGCACAGAAAATCATCGTCGTGTTCGATGAGCTCTGACGGGAGCAGCCCGCTAATTGGTGCTGGCACTTTGACCTGTAAATAACCTTCTGTTTCCTGTTCATTCTCCACTTCGACAGTGCTGAATGGCTCCCATTGAGGAAATGCCTGAAACAAGACGTTGGCAAAGCGTTGTGAGTAGTCATTTAATGGCTTCATCGCATCCTAATTAACAATGCCTTTTCCTGTCACTCGTGCCAGTAGCTTGAGTTTAGCGAAAGGCAATTGGCCCTGTCTCGCGTTCTGGGGCACTCAACTAAATCTTAAGGTCTGGACATCTTCTCTGAGCCTCCATATTACCCAACCTGCAACACAATCCACGAATCCGAAGATTTCGCAATATCAAAGGCTCTCGCGATCGCCCCTCTGACTTCTCTGGCACAATTGCCACGAGTCCTTGATATTCGTAAACTAGGGCATCCTGAACCAAGGAACCAGCCTGGTAGCAGATTTATGGGTACAGACCGTTTAGGGAGCCTCCTCAGCACAACAGGGATGATTTTTCTACTGGCACTGTTGGCAGTGGGACTTGGGGCTTTCAACCTACCCTTTGCTGAAGACCAGCTCGATCAACGTGTGGCTGCCATTACGGAATTGCTGAAGGTCACTGCAATCGTTTTTGGTGGGATTGCAGTTCTAATCAATGCTTACTATGCCGCCAAGCAGGTTGAAGCAATGGATAAAACTGCGATTGCGACTGAGAAAAATATTGAGATTGGTCTGAAGAATGCAGCGTTGGCTGAGGAGCGATTGATTACAGAGCGTTTTGGCAAAGCCATTGAACAGCTTGGAGATAAGAGCCTGCAAATTCGCTTAGGTGGGATTTATGCCCTGGAACGAGTGGCTCAAGACTCTGATAAAGATTACTGGCCTGTGATGGAAGTCCTCACTGCTTTCATTCGCGAAGACACTCGAACTCGCACCGTTCAGCTCAAGGGAGGGAAACCAGAGCGTTTTCTGGTTCAAACAGATGTTCAAGCAGCCTTAACGGTTCTCAGTCGGCGGACTCGATCCTATAAAAATGGTGAAGCACACCGCTTGGACTTAAGTGGGGTAGACCTGCGGGGAGCCAACCTGAGAGAGGCCAACCTTGCCGGAGCCAACCTCAGTAGGGCTGATCTTTCAGGCGCTATGTTAGTCGGCGCTGATCTCCAAGGAGCCAACCTGGAAGGAGCAGTCCTCAACCAAACCAATCTCCAAGAGGTGAATCTGCATCAAACTAACCTTTACAAGGCTAGACTCATAGAAGCTGACCTTAAAAATGCCAAGCTTTGGCAAACTAACCTTCAAGATGCAACCCTTGAAAAGGCCAACCTTGAAGGGGCTATCTTTGAAGGCATTGAAGCTGAAGGTACGAACTTTAAGGATTCTAACTTTGCCGAGGCAAGTGGGTTGAGCCCTAAACACATCAGACCAGCAATTACAGAGAAAGACGAACTTTGTAGAGGCAAGTGAATCGAGCCCTAAACGCATCAGACCAGCAATTACAGCGGAAAACGCTTAATGGGGGCCAAGGCTATCGATGACACAGCCTCAGCACGATCGCTCCTCCAACTTTTCTCCATTGAGGAACGCAACCCAATCAGCGAACTGTTGGGCGATCGCCCCTACCAGTCGTCCAGAATCCGGAGAGCTGCTTACAGTCGCTTTGGGCTTAAAGAGGCAATTGCTCCTGCTCGCTCTACGATGTAATGCTTATCCCAATGAGGATGAGTGGGAGCCGTGGAGCTTGTTGGCAGCTGCATTTGCGATCGCGCGATTGAAGCAGAGGCTAGTTTGATGATTAGGCGGAGTAATGATCAAATTCAGCCGCTGCTGTAAGGAGTCGGTTTCAATGGCTCGCTCGTCCGCAACTGAGGTCTTACGGTGGATGGGGTGGACTACCTCCATCGCTAATCATTAGAACTTTGAACCCAAACGATTCTACAAGAGCTTGCATGCAACCTGTGCCACCATACGGATAAGCCAAGGCATAGAAATTCAGACGTGCAGTCGTTGGACTGACCATTTCACACGAAAGTAGAACGTATTCGCCGTTCTTGAATGCGTCAATCATTGAGCTAAAATCCCAACCACGTTGTAGTGATGGATCGCTCCAACGAGCTTCAAGTCGAGTGGCATACCATTTTTCAGCCCAAGCCGAGTCTTCTTCAGGGGTTGACCATCTAAAGTACTGGCGTGCCTCTTCGTCAAACAGATTCAAATACGGCTCATCGTCGTCTATATTGTCTTCATCTTTGTCACGTTTGAGTTTGTCGAAAACCCTTTGTAAGTCTTCAAACCTCTGGCTATTAGTAACGGCGAACTCAATATACTCATTTATCTGTTCCATGAGCCTAGATAACAATGACGTCTACGGCTACCTTAAGTCAATTATTCAAGCCGTGTGGTTTGTCCAGCAAGCGGTATATCACTGGTTCGTTTTCGTCAAAGGTGAGCAATGTAGAAACAGCCTCAGAGAGTTTAGTTACGAGAAGTTGCCCTAATCCATGCCAAACGTTACGCAGATTGGGTATTGGATGAGCGTTCAAATGAGGATGAAGGCTAATCGCAAGTTTTTAGCGAGCGGGACTTTGTTGTTCGATCGCTCTCATCAAAGCCGCGATCGCCTGCTGCTTCTGCGGATCAAAGCCTGCTGCATACTCCAACGGAAAAGGCACAGGAATGGTTGGGCTCACTCCTTTTCCTTCTAATCTCTGCTTGCCATCTACCAACACATCAGAGACCGCCACATACAGCAGGCTACCATCCTGCATCACAAATCCCCGCCCTGCGACCACTGCGCCTGCAGTGGTGGTGCCCACTAAATCACCAAGGTGGGATTGTTGAAAGCCAAACGCAATAATTTCCTTACTGCTTCTGCTGCCCTCATTGATCAGAAGAACCACCGGTTTGCGCCAGCGATAATGGGCAATCCAGGAACGGCCATCTCGTTGGATATTTGTAACGCTCGGACTTGCACCCGTAAAGAAATTGAGATAGTCAATCGAACCACCGCCCCAGCCGTCACGGATGTCTAACACTAAGCCATCCACCTCCGCGAGTTTGCCAAACATCAGCTCTTCGATCATCTGTTGTTGATGAAAGTCAGCCGCATTCGACCAGATGTGAATATAGCCGATGCGTTTGTTCTGTTGTTTAATGACTTGAGTGCTGGCCTGTTGCGCCTCTCGAAATAAAGTGGTTGTGTCAAATATCTGAGGAATAACCCTGATGGTTTGTCGGCTCTTGGGATCAACAGAACGCTGAATCAATAGGGTGACACTTTGGCCTGCTTTACCCATAAAAGATTCAATCGGTTGATAAGGCTCGTCGTCTACGCTCAGTAATTCGTCTCCTACCTTTAACCCTGCGATCGCGGCGGGGCTACCCTCTAGAATGGCACTGACAAAGGTTTTGCGATTCCTAGTTTTAGTGAAGATACCAATCCCTGTGTATTCATACTTGCCCTTGGGAAAGAGAGCTTTTGCTGCGGCGGGCAGGTTCTTGAATTGAGGTTGAAAAATGCCTAAAAGTTGATAATAAGCCGTTTCCTCAGGCGTATAAAAATGGGTATGGGAGGTTTGCAGTTCAGCTAACATTCGGTTTACAACCACTGCTAGTTGCTGACGGGTTTGCGTCTGTTTAGCTTGAGGTCTATACTGCTCCCGCATGGCGACCCAATCAATGCCATTAAAATTTTCATCATAAAAATTCTCATGGACGGTTTGCCAAACCTCATCAAATACTTTTTCCTCGAACAAGGACTGAGATAAACCAGGCGCGATGAACCAAAACAGAAGTAGCGCTGCCACTCCCACTAAGGCGATCGCAGCCAATTTTGTGGCTCTCAAAAAACGAGTCATGATCTCACAAGCCGAACCTAGGGTTGAAGCCTAACACACAAGCAAGGACTGACATCTATCAGTCCAAAGAGCGCTAAGTGTTAATTTACTGGGTCTGGGGGCTAGGTATTGCTACACAGGTAATGATGCCTGGTAGTGATGGATGAAATACCAAATCGCACCAATGTGATTCTCCAATGGCTTGGAAAAGGATAAAATTTTGCGCTCCAATCGAGACACTCGTTGCCTCAAGGTATTGTTGAATGCCCCAAGGGCTATGCTGGATATTCAACACCTCCCTTAAGCTAATTCTTAGAGTTTACCCGCGAGTTTCTGTGGTGGTAGCAAGGGGCCATTCCTCATCCTTGGGGTCACTGTCATAGTAGCGCGGTCTCATGGTTTCGCTCCTAGAGGCCAGATTCCTTAGGTATCGCTCATTTTATTGCCTGACTCCTTTCTGCTTTACACCTATTGACAAACACTTGCTCAGATTGCCTAGGATGTCTAGTTACTGAGTTCATCAATAAACTACGGTCGTGCGGTAGCGCTTTAACCAGTGATGAGGCAGGGTACGATTTGCTACTGAAAATGTGGCTCAAATTCGATTGGGGTACACGTTTAATTCTCTACGCCACACCACCACAGGTTTGTCCCACGCCTCCTCCCATTTTTGAGCAATCAGGGGTTTCGCTGCTTGACCCATCTCCCAACCGCGGGCAATCTCGCTCATCAGAGCGTTGAGGGCTTCGGGTTGCAATAATGTCACACGAATCAAGGCATTGGCAATCAGCAGACTCGCTAGCGGTAGCTGAAACTGTGCCAGGTAAAAGGCTTGCAAGCCTATTTCACCGATGGGACTGGTATCAAACCCGGTGATAACGTGCCAAATATCGTGAGTTTGCTGCCACCGCGCTTCTACATAGCGAGTATCCGAATCAACCGCGATCGCAGGCTGTAACGGTTGGAGTTCCAACCACAGCATATGATGGGCATAAACATAGCCCAGGGAGCCTTTGGGGTAGTGTTGCAACGTCTCTAAATCATGAGAGGGAGCAAGGTAACGTTCTGACAGGAGCGCGGCAACGGTGGGTGTTGCTTTTAGGGATGCCACTGCCAGTTCAAAAGCACAACTATCTACCAAGCTACGGCTCAGTTCCCAAACGGGTACTAGACTTGCCCGGGGATCGAGCAACAGGGTGATAAAAGCTTTCAGGCCTCGCAGGCTCTGTACCATTGATGGTACGGATGTCTGACTGAATGAAGAGGAGGGGCGATCGCGAAAAAAAGTAGTGAGTCGCATGAGCAGGCCTCCCAGGGATAAAACTCCGGTAGAATGCGAACAATGGTCATATTTCTAAAATACGAACGCTGTTCATGTTTTGTCAAGGGAAGTGATAGACAATGGTAGACGAGCGACCCAAAGCCTCAACCCTGCGGCGGCAACCTCAACAAGCCCGGAGTCAGGAACGGGTACATCACATCCTTGATATGGCGGAGCAGCTCTTTATAGAACTGGGGTATGACCAAGTCACCACCCGCGCGATCGCCACTCGCTCCGAGGTGCCCGTGGGGTCGCTTTATCAGTTTTTTCCTGATAAAGCAGCAATTCTGCGGGCACTTGCGAATCGATACTTTGAGCAGGAATACCGCCTGCTTATGCAACTCCACGCCGAACTGGCAGAATCCGAGATTGCTCTTTACATCGATCGCATGATTGACACGATGGAGCACTTTGCAGCGGAGCATCCTGGCTATCGAGCGGTGCTGGGACCCTGGCTGAAGCTAATGAGCACGGCTGATGCCGAGGAGATGAATGAACCTGATCCGTTGCTACTACCAGGACTCGCCAATTTTTTGTCCCAGCGCAACCCAGAACTCGATAGTACCCGATGTGAACTAGTTGCCAGCATTGTCCTCAAAACAACCTACGAGTTGCTGTGGCTGGCATCGACTCGCGATCGGCTCCAGCAACCCGCCCTGGTCGCAGAAACTAAAACTCTAATTACGGCGTACCTGCAAAGCTACAAAATTTAATCCCCTGCTTGAACCCTGACACAATCCCAATCTCATTCAGCGATCGCCTCTGCTGATACTCAGCAGCTCTGGAGCGAGAGTCAGTTTGAACTTCCCCAATCGACTCCCATCATGCCTATAGTCGTCTCCTGATTATGGGATATTGAAGAATCTTGTTAGCTCCTGCCCCTTCGACTGGATGTGCAGACCCAAATTATTCATTGGTCAACAAATTGGGCAGCGATTGGTGCAAGATTTCGTAGACCCGTGCCATCGTAATGCCGTCACGTTGCTCCTGAGCCAGTGGATGTTGGACCTGCTCGGGAAAGGATAAGAGGGGACGATCTTGTGCACCTCGGAGCTGCACATACAGGGGCAGTTGATAGGTGCTGGGTTGATAGCAGTTCAAAGCGGCTGAGAGGAGACCCGGGAAAGGTGGCTCTTTGGTTCCATCCACTTCGTAGAGTTCAATATAGCGATAGAACGAGTTCTCCTCAACCTCAGTCCAGACTCCCCAACCAAATACCTCAGGACTATCCTGAACGGGAATCGGCATATAGCCCCGAAGAAAATAGCGCTTATCATCAATGCAACAGAGATCTGCTGTGATTGTAATACGCTCGTCGCGTGCCTCTGGCGGGATAGCATAATAGTCGATGGGTCGTGGCTGAGCGATATCCATTGGCACATCGCTATGGTCTTGTTCGCAGATGGTACAGCGATAATGCTTCACTTGATCCGCTCCCTAAGTACTGATGGGCGACATCTGTCTGCATGGCATGGAATCAGCTCGAGTCTACTAAAGAATTGAGCTTGGAGCAAGAAGCCATTGGTTCGATGACGCTAGGCTCGATGTGGTATTCATCTGCTGGAAACTAACGGCATGGGTTTACGCAGTAGAGCCTAAACTCGCTGCTTTCAAGCCAGTTGTCAGGCCTAGTCTCCTAAAATGTGCAATAGACGTCATGCACTCTCAAAAAGCCTATCCTGTGCCGATATGAGGAATTTCACCCCTGCTAGGAGTATCCCAAGAGGTACCAGGCTCAACAGTGGACCTTACATTATTCTAAAATTGACAGATGCTGGCGCTATCGGTTGCCGTCTAACCATTGTATGCAGTAATACAATCCATGCCTCGCTCCAACCTGGATGCACTCACGCCTGAACATCAATCACTCATTCCTGCTTATTTAGAGAAGTGGAAAGCCATTGCACTATCCACTCAACGAATTGATCGAGCACAAGCTGTTCAAGAGATTTGTGCTGGGTGGGAACTGGAGGAAACAGAAATTTGCTTCTTTGATACCCCTTATGACATGTTGAGGAATATCAAGCCGATACTTCCCGAGTGGGAGCGATACTGGCCATTCGACCTCGGTCCTCAGGACGTAATCGATATCGATGATTGGATCACTCGCTCAGTTCAAGAACAGATAGATCAACACCTAGTGCAACCTCTGGAAAGTTTGATACAGCAAGTATGGCAGCCAGTTATCGCTCAGCTGTATAACGGACCTGACATTATGCCATCTGATGTCTCTCATGAAGTTGCTCATAATTTTGTTCACGATGTCTTGCCTCAGGATTTTCTGCTGTCTGGGATTCAATTTGATTTTTGTGTCTCTGTGCTTGGGTGCCCCCTGAGTGACACGGAACAATTATCTTGGCAAGCTTTTCAGCACCTAGTTGAGCACGCAGGCTGGATCTTGCCGTTATATGAAGCAATCGATGAGAATGACGAAAAAATTGATGAGTTCAGTAAAGAGCTTTGCTGGGTTTGCGATCGCCCGGTTAAACTCTGCCTGGACTCTGAAGGTCGGCTTCATGCTGATGCAGAGCCAGCAATCGAATTTGCAGATGGCTTTGCGGTGTGGGCACAGCATGGGGAGTTATGGATAAGAGAATCAAGCTGAGTTAAGCAATATAGCTGATTTGGTATTGCAAAGTAGTACTATGGTGCATCCTTTGGGTGCTCTGATGCAATGTCCAGACTGTCAATCTACTCACGTCGTCAAAGACGGTCGCCGTCAACGGCACACGACAATGACTCAGGTTCATCAACTTTTTGTTAGGTTAGATGCAGAATTGGAGGACGCTGTGAGTATTGTGAATGAAAGCCACCATTGAGCAACTCGCGTCTATCTCAGTTTTTACGCAGTTACAACCCGTACAACTCGCAAGTCTACAGCCCCATACGCTGGTTCAAACCTATCAGGCGGGTGAGATCGTGTCTCATGAGGGCGATCGCCTGCCCCCTCGCCTCTATGCTCTGATTCAGGGACTGTTGCGAGTTTCAAAAACAGCAGCGAGTGGGAAAGAGACGATTCTGCGAACCTTGACGAGTGGCGACATCTTTGCGGCTCCTGCTCTCTTTGGTAATGGCATTGCTCCTGCCACCGTGATGGCTGAGGCTCAGGCCCAAGTGCTGATGGTGAACCGTGAAGCGCTGTTGGCGGTGATTCAAGCGAACCCAGAAATGGCGCTACAGATGATGGCTGTTTTGAATCAGCGGCTTCAGCAGTTGCATGAAGTCGTACATGGGCTCGTTTCAGAACGGGCGATCGTGCGGTTAGCTCGCCTGATCCAATATTCAGCGACAGAGCAGGGCACAGAAACAACTGCACAGGGAGCTTGCCTCACCTTGCGCCTGGCTCACTACCAGATTGCTCGCAGCATCGGCATCACCTACGAAGAGTGTGTGCGGCTCTTCAAGCAATTGCACTCAGTTGTTGCTTACAGCCGAGGTGGGAAAATCACTATCTTGGATTGGGAAAGGCTGGATGCGATCGCCCAAGGCACGCTAGAGACAGATTCGCTCCCTGTTAACCCCAGCAAAAAATAGACCATTAACCGGCATCCGAAAGTGTTAGCAGAAATGCCAGGTTTGCTGATGCCTTTAATGCATGAGGCGCATTAAAGGCATCAGCACAAATACGCCAGGTTTCAGGTGAATATCTTGTCCTGTTAATCTCAGCGTTCCTTGCCCTTCAAGTACTTGAACCACGGCGTTGCGAGTTGAGCTATGTTCCGCCATCTTAGTGCCTGCGGCTAGAGACAAGAGAGTGTACTGGCAATGAGGAAGTTTGAGTAACACTTTGCTGAGGATTCCTGTGTCGGGATACTCCAGTTTGTCTTTGAGTTGAGCCGTCAGAGATGAGGGAGTGTGCATTGTCGTAGTCATCATTTTTCTCCTAATCTAGTTTTGTTCTGCACACAAAATGAGATAACCTAACTCGTGTTCGTACTGCTTGAAGACTTGCCGCATCGTCAGTAGGCGATCGCGCAGTTGAGGACGGGTCAGCACATTCCAGAAGAATTTGCTCGCATCAATCAATCCCTCATCTTGAATGACGCGAGCTGGGTTGAGTAACCCCATCACTCCTGTTTGGTGATTCAAAACCTGTAATCCAGCGGTTTGACAGGTGGCAATCCAGTTTGTTTCAGACAATGGCGTAGAGTTGACTCGAATCGCGGCTGCCAGGGCACGATGAATCTCATCTTCGCGATCGTTTACCCGCAACTCATGGGAGAGGAACTTCCCTCTTGGCTTGAGGCGATCGCAAATACCCTGTAAGATTTTGGCTTTACCTGAAGCCGATTGGATGGTAAGAATGGCTTCTGCCAGCACATAGTCAAACTGTCCTGGAATCTGCTCTAAATGGAAAATGTCGCCCTCAATTACCTGCACTTGTTCTTCCAACCCAGCGGCTTGAATATTGGCACGAGCACGGGCCACACTTTCAGGGTTCTTTTCGATCCCTACCACCCGAACCCCATATTGTTTGGTGAGGGCGATCGCGCTATTGCCAAAACTGGCCGCCAGCTCTAAAACCGTTTCCCCCGGTTGGAATTGAGCCCAGTGAAACAATTGCTCGGTGGCAACTTTACCCCCTGGTCGCAGAATCTTCTTTCCGGCGGCCGCCATCACCTGATGTCCCGGAGCCGTTGCAAAATTGATGGTTGATTGAGACATGGCTTTATCCTCCAGTCCAGATGTTTCTACTTTGTCAAACTACGGACAAGAGAGATATGAGCTACCTCATATCTTGCACCTAGGCCTGAAAGGTGAGAGAAAGGGCGTGAAACCAATAGCTTGCAAGAACAATGGACATTCTTGCCCCGCCCAAGAGCTAATCTACCACTTGCTCGATGTGATGCCGACTCCCTACCAGCGTCACAGCCTCCCAGCTTTGCTGGAGCTGTTTCTCAGAGCTCAGGGTACTCCCCTTCCAGAGCACAGCTCGCTCAAATCC
>NZ_JACJOD010000087.1 GCF_014695385.1 Trichocoleus sp. FACHB-46
TCTATGTGCTCAAGTCGGGTAAGCGGACCGAGCGAGTCAGCTGGGTTGCCGTTTTGAAAGCGGGACGTCTGTTTGCACCTATGACGTTTGCGGGTGCTTGTAATCGAGCCTTGGTGGTTGTGATGGACAATGCCAGTTTTCATCATTCCCAGAGCATTGAGGAAATAGTGGCAGCAGGCTGCGAGATTTGGTATCTGCCTCCTTATTCTCCAGATTTGAACCCGATTGAGCACTGGTGGTTTGTGCTGAAGAATTGGATGCAACAGCGATGGGATGAGTTTGACAACTTTCGTGATTGTGCGGATGCTGCTTTCAAGCAATGTCCTAAGGTGCATCCGTAGGGCCATATATCTCTTTACAAACACTTTCTTAGGCAAGAGCCTGCGGAGCTTCTTAGAACAGAGTGGGTTGATGTCTTGATGTACAAGTGTTTTCTATAGACAATGGCAGAAGTATTGGCGATAGAGCTGGCATCTGGGTACGCCATCATGACCAACAAGTTTTACAAGCCCCATACTGCTGAGTTTGAAGGCTTGCTCGGAGGGCAACCGCACTGGGGCGTTGCAAAACACGACCTCTCGAAAGGCCTGGATTAAGGGTGGATTGCGTTCGAGATTGCTAAGATGACGATGGAGATGATCGGCGTAAATACCGCCTTCGGTTGGCGCAGTCTGCAAGAGTTGCTCTAAGCTCAAATTTAGATGGGCGATCGCATAGAGTGCCAGTCGAATTAAGAAGGGATGTCCTCCGACTAACCCCATCAACGCTTGAATCATTTGGGACTGCTGAGGCAGACCGTATCGCTGCACCAGTTCCCCAACCTGACTGGTCGTAAGTTCTGGTAGCTCAATGGGTAGCCCTACATTAAATGGAGACTTGTTTATATCTAGTGGGATGTAAACCTCGGTGGAATGGACCACAATCAGGCGAATGTTTTTCCAGATCTCTCGCCGTTTTGCTTCTTCATGCAAAGCACGCAGCAATCCAAAGAAATCATCAGCAATTTCAAGACTGGCAAAGACGCGATCGACTTCATCTAATCCCAATGTCAAGGGAGTCGCAAGCTGCGGCAGTAAGTACTGTTCAAAATAGGCTTTACAGCATTGGTTACTGCCAATCAAGTTCGCAAGCTGCCAATGCTTTGCTAATTGCTCTGGATCAAGAAGACCCAATTCTAAGCTAATACTGGCACAAAACCACTGGAGAAATGTATCTGAATTGTTGAAGATGCGCTGATTAGCAAGCTGGAAGCTCAGTGGCACAATCCGAGATCCTTGCTGTTCTGCTTGATGTAATATCCGCGCCATTAATGAAGTTTTTCCCATCTGCCGGGGCGCTTTAATCCGAATCAGTGCACCGGGTTGGGCGATCGCCTCATAACACAGTGTCTCAATAGGGGGGCGCTGAATGTAAAATCTCGACTCAAGATCCATCTGCCCCCCTGGAATTTCAGGAGAAGCGGTCGGCAGGGGCGGAGTAGGGGCGCGAGTCGCCGGAGCCGTCAGCTGTGTCCAAGGAATGGCTAGCTCATGATTAGCCGGTAGCGCTATCCGCTGCTGATTGAATACTTCCAACAGTGCTGACGCAAAACGCGTGGGCAACTCAGAGAGCTGCCATTGCCACGGCTGGCTTTCCTGCAAATAATTCAGCAGATCAAACGGCAATCGCTGTATCCAGGGCAGATTAACTGCGATGGGTAAGATAGTGGGCTGCTGTGTCTTATCCCATAACTCTCTGGCTAGCTGAACATTGGCCAGGGTTGCTTCACTAACAGCAGATTGCTCGGTTAACAACAGTAGCCAATAGTCAGAGGATTGCAAGGTTTCTGCTCGAAGGAGGGGCGTTGGGGCAATCGCCACCTGATAGGGAGTCTGAGCAAAATACTGTTGGAGCTGAGTTGATAACTCGACACTACCTACATCACCACTGATCAAAATCGTTGCAGCATATCCCTGGGCTTCCGGTTCTTCTACCTGCTCCACTAGTGGCTCAGCCTCTAAATCCACCAGATCGCGCCAGTCCTGCCCTAGAGCTTGAGAAAGTTCTACAAAATTCACGAAGTCTACAGATTTACCATTGAGAAAATGACTAACTGTCGATTGGGCCATCTCTAGGTGTTCGGCCAGAATCCGTTGACTGGGAAAGCCATTTCGCAACAGGGACAGTTTGACGCGAGAGATGCAGGATTGGCGAAGTTTGAGCGATCGCGGCATGGTCAGAAATCACAGTAGGCCTAGTTGGTGTATCTCATTAGCGCATTAATGCAGAGTTCAGGCTCGGACAGCGTTTTGATGAAATTCTAGCTTGTATCGCAATTTGGGCGTTGCTGAATAGAAGTATGATTTTGCAAAATCCTGAACAGGTTTTCAGGGGTTACAGCATTCAATTCATACCTCAAGTCACCAACACCGCAATTGAAAGGGGCGATCGCTCACATACAGCTCGTATTAGTTTTCTGCCCACCTCTAAAAATCATAATTCAAGCTGGATGTGCTATTACTGACATCTCCATAAAGTCGATGGCAACTCAATCACAACTCGAAGTTCTCCCTCCTGAACTCATTAATTGATTGGGTTTCATAGGAAATGACAACGGATTCCTTCCGAATCTATTCCCCTCATTTCTCGTCTAAATCGCTATGGCTGCACAAAAAGATCACGCTGCGATCGCTACCTACTACCAGGTAGGCGGCACCTTGCCTAAACATGCTGCTACTTACATTAAGCGGCAGGCTGACCTTGATTTGTATCAGGGGTTGAAAGCGGGAGAATTTTGCTATGTTCTGAATTCTCGGCAGATGGGCAAATCGAGTCTTCAAGTGCAGGTGATGAATCGCTTGCAGGTGGAAGGAACTGCCTGTGTCACAATCGATATTTCAGATATTGGCAATCAGGTGTCGCTAGAGCAGTGGTATGGCGGCGTTGCCTACAAGCTGGCGGGCAGCCTGAATGTGTTCACCTCTAAAGAATTCATGGACTGGTGGAGCGATTGCGCTTCACTTTCACCGGTGCAACGGTTGAGTCAGTTGATTGAAGAGGTTCTGCTGAAGCAGTCTCAGCCTATTGTAGTTTTCATTGATGAAATTGACAGCGTTCTGAGCTTTCGTGATTCACTGGATGATTTCTTTGTGCTGATTCGTGCCTGCTATAACAAACGGGCGCATAACCCAGCCTATCAGCGTTTAACGTTTGCACTGTTGGGCGTTGCCACCCCTAGCGACCTGATCAGTGACACCAAGCGCACCCCCTTCAACATTGGTCGAGCCATTGACTTACAGGGATTTGCTGAGCCCGAAGCGCAAGTTTTATCAGAGGGATTGACAGAAATCGTTGACTCGCCTCAAACAGCATTGCATGAAATTTTGCGCTGGACAGGTGGACAACCGTTTCTGACGCAAAAGGTATGTCAATTAGTGGTGCAGGAGTGGAGGCGTGACGAAACAGACCATTCCACGACCCCATCACTCCGTGACTCGATCGAGCGCCTCATTCAAACCCACATGATCAATAATTGGGAAGCACAGGATTACCCTGAGCATCTCAAAACCATTCGCGATCGCCTGCTGCGGAATGAGCAACGAGCCGGTCGATTATTGGGGCTTTATCAACAGATATTACTGGCTCCAGATCGATCGATTCCAGCAGATGATTCGGCTGAGCAGATGGCGCTGAAGCTTTCTGGCTTGGTGGTGCAGCGCCAGGGCAAATTGTGGGTTACTAACCGGATTTATGAAACGGTGTTTGATGTCGCCTGGGTGAGTGGGCAGTTGGGCAATCTGCGGATTTATAATGACGCGATCTCTGCTTGGATAGCTTCCGAACGGGAGGATGGCTCTCGATTATTGCGGGGACAGACCTTGCGAGAAGCGCTGGATTGGTCAGTAGGAAAAAGTTTGAGCGATGAAGATTACCAATTTCTAGCAGCGAGTCAGGAGGCTGAAAATCGCACCATTCAATTAGAGAAGCTAGAGGTTCAGATCGGTTGGGATCTTGAAAAGCGCGAAAAGGAGACGATTGCCAAAGCGAATCAAATTTTGACAGTCGCTAACCATCAAGCCAAACGTCGAATCCAAATTGGTTCCCTAATTCTGGCTGTTTCTGTGGTGGGAGCAGCAATTGCGGGCACCTTCGCCAATATTGCCCTGCAAAAACAGCAGACTGCCCTGGCAGGAACTCGCCTAGAGCGACAAGGGATGAACGTTTTGCGTCAGTTTGAAACCTCGGAACTGGATGCTTTAGTCTCAGCCATGGAGGCTGGGCAGGAGTTAACCCAACTGCTGAAAGGCGATCGCCCCTGGTCCGAATATCCAGCCACCAGTCCAATTCTGGCGCTACAAGATGTCTTGAGTCAAATTCGTGAACAAAATCGGTTTACGGGCTTTCCAGTCAATCTAGGTGCAGCTGAATTTAGCCCCGATGGAGAGTTGGTTGTGACGGCTTCTGCATCTTCCTCCATAGATGTGCAATCAACGGCTCAATTGTGGACGACGCAAGGAACCTTGATCGCCAACCTGGGAGATCATGGGGGAACAAAGTTAGCAATGGGGTTTAGTGCCGATGGTAAACTGCTCGCTACATCTGGTTTTGATGGCAAAATTCGGCTCTGGAATCGAGGGGGCGATCGCCTTCGGGAGGTGCAACAGCCCAGAAACCGTGAGGTGTTTGCTCTGGCGTTTAGCCCTAATAGTGAATTCCTTGCCGCAGGGAGTTCTCAAACCGTTGATGTTTGGTCGTCTCAGGGAAGTTATAAGTCTAAATTAGAGGGCTTTGAGGGTAACATCCATACCGTTCAATTTAGCCCGGATGGGCAACATCTAGCAGCAATTGATGAACAGGGCAATGTGAAAATTGGCTCACTCAAGGTGCAAGCCCTAGCTAGTTTCAAGGCATCCGTTCCCCTAAACATGCAGTGGAGTCCCAATAGTCAGTATTTATTAACAGTTGGTCGGGAAGGGAACACTGAAGTCTGGACAGCGAAGGGCAATCGCGTCAGCGAGATCAAGTTTCCGGCAGGCGGCAATGGCTTATACAAATCAATTGCGGATGCTCAATTTACACCTAACAATGAAATCGTTGTTGTCACCGTCAATGGAGAATTGAGCTACTGGACGCCCCAAGGGAAGCAACTCCCACCCAGGATTCCTAGAGTTCCTCTCCAGCCTTTGACAATTGTTCCGGTGGAGTCAAATTTGCAACTGTCTCCTCAGGGCGATCGCTTGATTTTTAGTAATTTCGCCGGCACCATCTACTTGTTGCAACAGATCGAGTCCATGCAACCGATTGCCTCAACGCTGAAGGGGCAGGGCAGAATTTTGAATGCCTGGTTTAGCCCAGAAGGCAATCGCCTTCTCACCTTTTCCACCACAGGCACCGTTCAGGACTGGAACCTGCAAACGCAGAATCAACACCAATTAGCAGGGATTGCGCCCGGCACAACCCTCTTTTCAGACCTGAATGGAAAATCGCAGCGCATCCTTGGTGTCAATAATATCAATAATAATGAGGGCAGGGTCCTTATGTGGGATCTGGCAGGACGGCAACAGGCAACGCTGAATGTATCGGGTCAGTCTTCTCCCCATACTCAGTTCAGCCAAGATGGTCAGGTGATGGCGATCGCGAGCAGAGAAGGCTTAATTCGCCTGTGGAATCCGCAAGGTCAACTGATCCAAGAACTGACGGGCAGCCTCCCCTCCCCTGCCTCTCTTGCCTTTAGCCACAATGGTAGCCACATTGCCGCTGCTACCGCCAATAATCAGATTAACCTCTGGACTCGTGAGGGAGAATTGCTGCTGCAAACGCGCACGTCGTCTCAGGCTTCCATCAATGCTCTGAGCCTCAGTCCAAGGGGAAACTATCTTACGGTGGGTCAAATGGATGGGCATATGACGCTGTGGTCAGCCAAAGGAGAAGTTTTGGCAACTCTCAAAGCCCATGAACAGGGTATTATCGCAATGCAGTTTAGCCCCGATGATCAGCACCTGATCACTACAGGTCTGGAGGGAACAGTGAAAATTTGGACACCTCAAGGAAAGCTGATCAAAACATTGTCTCAGTTCCATCCGGATATTTATCTGATTAAATTCAGCCCAGATGGCAACTACTTTGCAACCTCTGGAGCGAACGGCAGCATTAAACTTTGGAATCGCCAAGGGCAGCTAATCACCGATTTTACAGGGAATACGGACACGACCTTTCGAATGGAATTTAGTCCCGATAGCCGCACCCTTGCCACCGTTGCTAATAGCACGCTGAAACTGTGGACCTTAGAAGGAAACTTGCTGAGCAACATCACTGTCCCCGAAGGCATTCACAACATCAGCTTCAGCGACGATGGCAAAACAATTTTCACCATTGGGACTAGCACTACAGTTCGCCATTGGCAGGTTGCCAGTTTGCCAAATCTCCTAAAGCGTGGCTGCAATTGGTTAAACAACTATTTCAATCACCATCCAGACCTGCGCACCAAACTTAGATGTTCCACCTGAGCCTATGCATTGTCTTTCAGAATTTTTACTTTACAAACAGGAAAATTTTCAAAATGTTTAGGCAGTGTATAGTTTAGCGATCGCCCCAGCGGTCTTGTCAATTAACAAAATATTTGGGTTCATACGCATATTTGGTGAAGCGATCGCCCGCTCTGATGGTAGGACTAGGTGTTGGTTGATCTGAGTTGGCGTCGCCAACTGAGCGCGGAGCAAATTCGGCAAGTGTTACAGGCGCATAGCGAAGGCAGTAGTCTGAAAGGCATTGGTCGCACGACAGGACTTGCGTATAACACAGTTGTGAGTATTGTTCGCGCTGCGAGTCATTATGCGCAACTGGTGCATAATGCTCAAGTTCGTTCTCTGTGCAACGCCGGGATCGTCCTCATCTCCATTGAATTTTTTGTCATAAACCTTTTCGCGGTTAATCTTGCTGTTAGCTTGTAACTCTAATGAATGAGCTTAAAACGTCTAAATGATGAACCGCTTTCTTACCCTGTGCTTGAGCCCGATGCTTTTGATTGCAGCCGCCTCAGGGATGGCCCAATCTGCCGCTCGCTCTGATGGGATGGCACAACTGCCACGCACCTGGCAAACCTGTCCTGCAAACGTTCCAGCCGCATCTGTTGCACCCTTCCCCAAACTGCATCCCAATGCTTTGCAGGCAAGAGTGCCCATCATGATGTATCACGACATTCTGCCAGCCAA
>NZ_JACJOD010000088.1 GCF_014695385.1 Trichocoleus sp. FACHB-46
AAACTTTGAGCAAACTCTATCTCATGCAGAAACTAAAATTAATCTCTGCTTTGTCAGGCTAATGCTGAAGCGGCTTGCAGCTACTTCCTGAGATATCAAATGGGTTCTATAGAGTGAGCGTCGCTGAAGAGCAGCTAATGAAAAGGACATTGCTTGGGCTGTGAGTCGTCAAGCGCAGACGGAATGGAGGAGGGTTGATCGCTGCTTCCTCGTTTCCAAGGTGCAGGCTGTTGAAAAAAATTGGGTTTGAGGCAAATCTCTTGCATCTCTTGGTGAAACACCTGCATTGTAGAAGCAGACATTGGCGGCACGATTCTCCCCCAATCCGCAGGCACGATGCGTCCAGCCTCGGCTTCTCGCTGCCAGTGCTGCATAAACTGGGCAGACGCGGTATGATGATCGACGATCTTGACCCCACAGGCGGTAAACGAATGCAAAACCGCTCGATTCAGTTCAACAAGCGCTTGATCTTTCCACAGCGATAGTTTTGAGCCCGTGTTTAGCCCCATTCGTTGAGCGATCGCAGGTAATAGGTTGTATCGCTGCTCATCTCCAAAATTTCGGGCACCAATTTCAGTGCTCATATACCACCCGCTAAAGGGTGCGCAGGAATAGGAGATACCGCCAATCTCTAATCGCCAGTTTGAAAGAGCGGGAAGCGCATGCCATTTGAGTCCGAGTTCGGCAAACCACTCATAGTCAGGATGCACAATCGGGACTTCCATCACCGCTGCTTTGGGAAGTTCAAACCACTGAGGCCTTTGTCCTGGCATCTGAATGACCAACGGTAAGACATCAAATGGAGTTCTTTGCGCTTTCCAACCAAAGCGGTGACAGAGTTCGGTGAATTCCGCTTGCTCAGGGTCACCGATGATTGAGCCATCTGGTTGACGATATCCTGCATAGCGAATTAGCTGTGAATTCCAAATACGAATCCCAGGTTGCCCCGGGGCAACGGGTGCAAAAATGCTAATGGTGGAACGAATGTTGCCGCCATTGGTTGCCTGATAAAGATGATCGACGATCGCCTCAAAGATTTCCTCTGCGGTGGCGAGATGGCGCAGATCTCGCACGTTGAACGTTTCCCAAAAGATCCGTCCAATACAACCTGTGCTATTGCGCCAAGCCACTTTTGCCCCGTAAACCAGCTCCTCCTCGGTCTGCCAGTAAGTGTGCGATCGCCGATACTCACGATAAATTTCTGCAAGTCGCTCCTGCAACTGCGACTCTGGCAGCGACTGTTCTTGATATAACAATGGGAGATAGTCGATCGCGTCTAGCAGCAGGGTTGGCAATGACTCTGCCTTTGCAACTTGTTCCCAAGTTTGATTATTGTTGAGTTTCATGAGGGTATGAGAGCTATCAATAGCTAAGACAGATTCTTTTCAGCGATCGCTGATTCTTTTTCCATGAAACTTTTTCCATGAAATTAGTTGAGCATTACAACCCTGCGGCCAACTGATAGCGCCAGTTCAAGGCACGAGGTTTGACATAGGGTTGAGGAACAAAGCCAGTTTCGTAAGTTTCTTCAGGGGATTGGAAACGCCAATTTAAAGCATGAGGCTTAACATAGGGCTGGGGCACAGTCGGGATGTAAGGGTAGATGTGTCCACGACAAATAAGATGCATAATTTTATCTCCTGAACTGCAACAAACTGAGCTATGTTTTGTACCAACATTAAGGGGTATAAGCAGCACCGCGGTAAATCAGTTGCGGCCTTGCTATAGTTCTAGGAAGGGAAGTAATTTGAGGCGATTGGTTAGTCATAGAGTGCTGGCTACCAATCCCATGAGGCATGAGTTGGTGCTGATTGCTCTGATATGAATTACCCCGATAGATGAGTGTGACTGGAGTAACGCTCATCGGTTGAGATGGAACGGCCTGAGCGATTTCGTAGCCAACACCGCGATAGCGAAGTTTCATAAGTTGATGTCCTGCAAACAACAAGTCAAATCGTCAGCTTCCTTAGAAAGTATCTTTGTGGCTGAGTTGTCTCTGTAATTGTGTTAAAAGTTGTTACTTTCGAGGCGTGGAACCTACACTTAGCAAAGTTTCATCCTTAACAAGCAACAACCCGGTTGAGAACTGCTATGTCTCTACCCTAAAAAATTGATTCGTTATTTTCTTCTGAAGAACGTCTTGAATCGCGCCTCAACGAATTGAGGATGCTGCTCAGACTTTCGTTGAAGTGTAAGTAGATATTCCTATAACTTTCGACCTACCTCAGATGAGTGACTCATAACGAAAGTGAGATGGTGTATGGCAGGAACTGGAGTATTAATAGGAAATAATTTCGCTGAAGCCCTACCATGATTGCTCTCCAACGATCGCTCAAACCCCAACTGAATCCTTTCCGGTTTCTGCTTTATGCAGAATGGGTAATGATTGCTACCTGCTTCTCTTTTGCCATCATGGAGTCTTTTGGGGAGAATCAAGTACCTGTTCAACACGTTCTCGTCCTTGCGGTCCTAAGCGTGATGGCAGCAATTTTGCCCGGTGGTAAACTGTCTTACAAATTGCTCTATGTAGGTATCGAAATTGGCTTGATTTTCTATGGAGCAACGCTGGGTTACCTGCATGTATTACCAACGCTGTATCTAATCGTTCTAATTCAAAGTTGTTTTCTATTTAAGCCACTCATGCGATGGATAGTGGCGGGATTGAGTTTTTTGCTGTTTCTGGTGCATCAGGTGCGCTATGTCCAAAACATTACCTTACTCGTAGAGCCCAGCGATCGCCATCTGTTCTGGATGCATCTGATTGCCGAAACATTGATGTTTGGGTTGGGTTTGTTCTTTGTATTGAAATTAGTCAGCACTTTACTTTCAGAGCGACAGGCCAAGGAAGCATTGGCAGCAGCGCATGAACAGTTGAGACAATATGCGTTGCAGATTGAAGAGTTAGCAGCGTTACAGGAACGAAACCATATTGCCCGCGAAATTCATGACTCGCTGGGACATACACTGACGGCACAGAATATTCAACTACAAACTGCTGCCAAACTCTGGCAACGCGATCCAGATCAGGCCCATACATTTTTGCAACAGGCACAGCAGTTGGCAGCCACAGCAATGCAGGAGGTCAGGCGATCGGTTAGAGCCTTGCGCGAGGATGCAGAAGCACCACCCTTGGAGGAGGCGATCGCTCACTTAGCAAAAGATTTTCAACAGGGTACGGGTGTTGCGGTCTCAGCCTCAGTCAAGGGGCAAACCATCATCTGTCCTAGAATGAGCAAGACGCTCCATCGGATTGTGCAGGAAGCGTTAACCAACATTAAAAAACATGCCCAAGCGACCCAAGTCAACATTCAACTGAGTACCACTGCGACCGATGTGAATTTAGTGATTGAAGATAATGGCCAGGGATTTGATCCAAACCAACGAAGCAACGGATTTGGATTGCAGGGAATGCAAGAACGAGTCGCAGCCATTAACGGGACTCTGCACCTAGAAACAAAACCAGAAAACGGATGTCGCATTATCGTTAAACTTCCTTTGCAAAATCATCCTGAACGGCACGAGAGGCATCCCGGTGAGAGAATAGAAATTTCACCCTAAGGGGTTAAGCTCGCGATCGCAGATAGCGACAAACTAGACCCGAAGAGATTTTCTGAGTAAGGACTAAAGAGTTTGAATTGGCTATTGTGACGGGCACTGAAACGCTGGGAGGGCACAGTGAGCGGAACACAGATTGAATCAGGCGCAGCAACCCCTACTTCCCCGATTCGTCTACTACTAGTGGACGATCAGCCCCTGATCATCCAGGGCTTAAAGACTCTGCTGGAGCTGGAATCTGACTTGTGCGTGGTTGCGACTGCTAGCAATGGCGAAGTCGCGGTTCAGCAGGTTGCCGCTTTGCAGCCTGACCTGGTTTTGATGGATGTGCGAATGCCTGTAATGGATGGGCGGGCTGCAACACGAACCATCTGTCAGCAGTTTCCAGAGGTAAAAGTTCTGGTGCTGAGTACGTTTGATGATGACGAGTATATCTCTGACTCCATTCGAGCGGGTGCTAAAGGTTACTTACTCAAAGATATGCCATCCGATGAGTTAGTACAGGCAATTCGGCTTGCTCACCGGGGCTACACTCAGATGGCACCAGGGTTAATAGAAAAGGTGATAGCAATCCGATCCGAAGCCGAGGTGTCAGAACCAAGCTCCCCCGACATAGAATCACTGACCCCAAGAGAACAAGATGTACTGCGATTGATTGGAGATGGCTCGACGAATCGAGAAATTGCTGAACAACTCTTTATTGCTGAAGGCACTGTGAAAACCCATGTCACTCACTTATTTGATCGCCTAAACCTGCGAAATCGTGCCCAGCTTGCAATCTACGCTAACTCCGTTTATCGAAACTCCCAAATGAATTGAAATGATCTCAACTGCCACCGATCAACTGTAGGTTACCCCGAGCTTTGCCCCTACTATTTTGGGCAATGCAGTAGTTCTATCAACTTCCAATGCTAATTTCCAATAGAATTGAGATTATTCCAACTCCTTAGACGAATAGATTGCGCCATGCCGACGTATCGATCTAGAACCTCCACTCAGGGACGCAATATGGCCGGTGCCCGTGCGCTTTGGCGCGCCACTGGAATGCAGAGCGAGGATTTCGAGAAGCCCATTATTGCCGTCGCTAACTCCTTTACCCAATTCGTGCCAGGGCATGTTCACCTGAAGGATCTCGGTCAGTTGGTGTGCCGTGAAATTGAAGCGGCGGGTGGAGTTGCCAAAGAATTCAACACGATTGCTGTAGACGATGGCATCGCTATGGGGCATGACGGCATGCTGTACAGCTTGCCCTCGCGAGAGATCATCGCGGATTCGGTCGAGTACATGGTGAATGCCCATTGTGCAGATGCGCTGGTTTGCATTTCCAACTGCGACAAGATCACTCCCGGCATGTTGATGGCTGCCCTGCGTCTTAATATTCCTGCTGTATTCGTCTCTGGGGGACCGATGGAAGCGGGTAAGACTAAGCTCGCGGAACACAAGCTAGATTTGGTGGATGCGATGGTGGCCGCCGCCAACGACAAACTCAGTGACGAGGTGGTCGAGGAGTATGAGCGTTCTGCCTGCCCAACGTGTGGCTCGTGCTCTGGGATGTTCACCGCCAACTCTATGAATTGCCTCACCGAGGCGATCGGTCTTTCCTTGCCCGGAAACGGCACGGTACTAGCGACCCATTTCGACCGCAAGGATCTGTTCCTCAACGCGGCGAGAACGATTGTAAGTATCACTCGTCGCTACTACGAGCAAAACGACGAATCGGTGCTACCACGAGCGATCGCCAGCTTCCAGGCGTTTGAGAATGCCATGATGCTAGATATCGCCATGGGTGGTTCGACCAACACGATTCTGCACCTGCTGGCGGCTGCCCAGGAAGCGGGTGTCAACTTCACCATGACCGACATCGATCGCCTCTCGCGTCAGGTGCCGCAACTCTGTAAGGTCGCTCCGAACACGCCCCAGTATCATGTGGAGGATGTGCATCGGGCGGGTGGTATCCCAGGGATTCTCGGTGAACTGGATCGAGCGGGTCTGCTTCACACCGATGTGCCGACCGTTCATAGTCCAACCCTCAAGGAAGCCCTCGATCGCTGGGATGTGATGCGCAATGGTGACGAAGCGATTCATACCTTCTTCAAGGCGGGTCCGGCGGGAATTCCAACTCAGCAAGCATTCAGTCAATCGACGCGTTGGCCTTCCCTTGACCTGGATCGGGAGAACGGCTGTATCCGCAGCAACGAACATGCCTACAGCAGCGAGGGTGGCCTAGGGGTGCTCTACGGTAACCTGGCCGAGCGCGGTTGTATTGTGAAGACGGCAGGGGTGGACGAAAGCATTCTGGTGTTCGAAGGCAAGGCACGCATTTATGAAAGTCAGGATGCCGCCGTCAAAGGAATTCTCAGCGATGAAGTGGAAGCAGGGGATGTAGTGATCATTCGCTATGAAGGTCCGCGCGGAGGTCCTGGGATGCAGGAAATGCTCTACCCCACGAGTTACCTAAAATCAAAGGGACTAGGTAAGGCTTGTGCCTTATTGACCGACGGTCGCTTCTCCGGTGGGACTTCGGGTCTCTCAATTGGTCACGTTTCTCCAGAGGCGGCAGCAGGCGGCACCATTGCTCTGGTACAAGACGGCGATCGCATTCTGATTGACATCCCCAATCGCAGCATCCAGGTCGATTTGTCGGTAGAGGAACTAGCCGCCCGCCGAGCAGCAATGGAGGCAAAAGGGAAAGATGCCTGGAAGCCCGCACAAGCTAGGCAGCGACGGGTGACAGCAGCACTCAAGGCTTATGCCCTACTGGCAACTAGCGCGGATCAAGGCGCAGTCCGAAACCTGGAATTACTTGAGTAGAGAAATACGCAGACACAAAAACGGGGATTGTGTTGCAAAAACGGTTAGTAGTATTGCCAATCCAGATGTCAATGGCACGCAGGTTCGGGGCAGTATCTCCCTAGTAATGACTTTTCTCCTGAGCTAGATATTAATCAGATTTATTCAGATTAATATCTAGCTCTTGCCCTGACCTTGATTCTGAGGGAGCGGCTGATGCATCACAACTCATGGTAAAACTGTTTGCTGCCAGCAACATCAGCAATCCGAGGATGGACATGATCAATCAAGTGACCTCGGGCTCAAGCTGCTCATCCCAGAAGGCGGCTTCTATCTTATGTCCATCCGGATCACGCACAAAGCAGCCGTAATACGGCTCACTATAGTCGGGTCTGCCACCAGGGGCACCATCGTCTTTGGCTCCTGCTGCGAGTGCTGCCTCGTAGAAGGCGTGGACAGCTTCTTTGGTAGGAGCAATAAAGCCAATGTGGGTGCCATTGCCAACGGTTGCACCCTGCCCGTCGAATGGAATTCCTACCCAAAATTCGGGATACTGTTTGCCATAGGCAACTGCCCCCGGATGCTCCATCAACCGCTTGCAGCCCAACGTTGGCAACACAGCGTCATAGAAGGCGATCGCTCGTTCAAAATCGTTAGTGCCGATGGAGACGTGTGAGAGGATGCTGGGATTGTTATCCATATCTGAACTTTCCATGAGTTAAATTGAATGTGAAGACGTTAGGGCTGCACTTCGCGCCGCCGACGCTCCAGGAAGCGGCGCTCGCTGTCATTTGTAACCAATTCCAGTGCTCGCCTGTAGCTCTGGGCTGCCTTCTGGAGCGCTCCGATCCGCCGTAATAAATCCGCATGGGTAGCGTGGAACAGATGATAGCTGTCGAGTTCTGTGGCAAGTTTATCAATGAGTTCAAGTGCTGTTTGAGGACTGTCTGCCATCGCGATCGCCACGGCCCGATTGAGTGACACGATCGCTGAAGGCTGTAAGCGTTCCAGAAGGTTATAGAGTTGTACGATTTGCGCCCAATCTGTTTCTTCGGCTCGTGCTGCCTGACAGTGGAGGGCGGCGATCGCCGCTTGCAGAGCATAAACACCCGTTCCGCCGCGCAGTGCCTCTTTTACTAATGGCAACGCCTCAGCAATTTGTGGGTGATTCCAACGATTGCGATCCTGGTCTTCGAGCAGAATGAGATCGCCTGCCTCATCCAGACGGGCATCCCGCCGCGAGTCATGCAGTAACATCAGCGCCACTAGTGCCGTGACTTCTGAAGGCGGTTGGGGTGCCATCAACGTTCGCACTAGTTGTCCTAGCCGAATGGCTTCGGTGCAGAGGTCAGCTCTCACGATTGTCTCGCCTTTGGTCGCCGCATAACCTTCGTTAAAGATGAGATAAATCACCGTCAGCACTGCCTCGATTCGGGCAGAAACAGCGGTTGTGTCGGGTACTTTGTAGGGAATTCCCGCATCCCGAATCTTGCGCTTGGCACGTACCAACCGTTGTGCCATTGTTGCTGTAGGAACGAGAAAGGCGCGGGCAATTTCGTCGGTTTCTAGTCCACCTAACATTCGCAGCGTTAGAGCGACCTGCGACTCGATCGCCAGTGCGGGGTGGCAGCAGGTAAAGATCAGCCGCAAGCGATCGTCTGAAATTTCACCAGAGTCGTAGGTTGGCGCCTCGCTCGATGGAATTAACCCAGATGCTGCATACCACTCCAGTTTTTCGGTGAGTCGTGTCCGTCGTCGCAGGCGATCGATCGCTTTGTAACGTGCAGTTCGGATGATCCAGGCGCGGGGGAGATCAGGAATCCCGCCAGCTTGCCACTGATTCACCGCCGCTGTAAACGCCTCTTGTGCTGCTTCCTCAGCCACATCAAAATCTCCCACCAGCCGAATCAGGATGGCAACAATCCGCCCCCATTCAGTGCGGTACGTGTCAGCGATCGCCTGAGCAACATCCGATTTTGCGTTTGAAGCCATATCTGACATAAAAAGACATCAAAACTTTTGACAAGGTGTCGATTTGAGCGATCGCTGTTCGACGGACTTATAAGGGAACACGATAACAATACACGACAGCAAAGAACAATTGTACTAAATAATTAAATTTTCAAGAGGTGTCGATTTGAGCGATCGCCGTTCGACTGACTTACAAAGGAGGCAAAGTTCAATCGTACCTGACGAAAAATTTTTAAGAGGTGTCGATTTGAGCTGATGTCGTTCGACTTATTTGCAAAGGCAAAGAATGGAGGCAACCGAATGAAATACATGCTGCTGATCTACATGGATGAAAACGCCTTGAGCGAAACCGAGCGGGAGCATTGCTATGCAGAATCTGCTCAACTCGCCCAAGAACTGCATACCAAAGGACAATTTGTGGCAACTGCTCCACTTCACCCTGTCGCCACAGCAACTAGTATCCGTGTCCGTGACGGCAAATCACTGATAACGGATGGACCGTTTGCGGAAACCCATGAACAATTGGGTGGTTTTTTTCTGATTGATGCTCAAGATCTCGATGAGGCCATTGCGATCGCCTCTCGAATCCCAGGTGCAAAAGTTGGCACCGTCGAAATTCGTCCTGTCATTGAAGTTGCGGGACTACCAGCACAGTCATGACTGTCCTCAACCGCTTGAACTCAAGGAGAACCCTCATGCAAAACAATCCCAACATCACTCCCTGTTTATGGTTTGATGATCAAGCTGAAGCAGCCGCTCAGTTTTATACATCGGTTTTTCGCAATTCCACGATCATCCACATCAGCCGATACGGAGAAGCTGGACAGCAAATTCACGGAAAAACAGCCGGAACCGTCATGACCGTCAGCTTTGAACTCGATGGTCAACCGTTCACAGCACTCAACGGAGGTCCGACCTTCAAATTTAACGAGGCGATCTCCTTCCAGGTCTTTTGCGATACCCAGGAAGAAGTGGACGATTACTGGCAAAAACTGTCTGCGGGTGGAGATGAAACTGCACAACAATGCGGCTGGCTCAAGGACAAATACGGCGTCTCCTGGCAAATTATTCCTCGCATTCTGATTGAGTTGCTCAATCACCCCGATGCGGCAACCTCTCAAAACGTGACCACTGCCATGCTGCAAATGAAGAAGATTGAGATTGATGAACTCAAGCGTGTCGCAGCGAGTTCGCGATCGGCACACCCTTAGCAATCCAACTCAAAACCACTCAACAGGAGATTTCACAATGAAAGTCATGGTCTTTGTCAAAGCAACCAAAGACTCCGAAACTGGAGTCATGCCGAGCGAACAGCTTTTGGCTGAAATGGGGCAGTACAACGAAGAATTAGCCAAGGCAGGTATCTTGCTCGCCGGTGAGGGGCTTCATCCTAGCTCAAAAGGGGTGCGGGTGAAGTTTTCAGGTACGGAACGCACCGTCACCCAGGGACCATTCACTCCGGCGCAGGAGCTAGTTGCAGGGTATTGGCTGTGGCAGGTGGACTCAATGGAAGAGGCGATCGCTTGGGTGAAACGCTGCCCCAACCCAATGTCAGGAGAATCTGATATTGAAATCCGTCCCGTATTCGAGGCAGAGGATTTTGGTGAAGTCCTGACCCCCGAATTAAGGGAGCAGGAAGACCGCATTCGTGCCCAGATTGAAACGCGACAGCAAGAGTAACTGCATCTGCGACCGATTAGCTGATCAAAACGCAGAATCGATAACTAAAGGAGAAATCAATGCAACTCAATTCTTACCTGATGTTCGACGGCAACTGTGAGGCAGCGTTCAAGTTGTATGAGCAATGTCTCGGGGGCAAAATCACCATGATGATGACGCATAAAGAGGCACCCTCCGCAGACAATGTTTCACTGGAGTGGCATGACAAAATCATGCACGCCTGTCTTGAACTGAAAGATCGCCTCCTCATGGGATCTGACTGCCCACCGGGATATTTTGAACCCCCTCAAGGCTTTTATGTGCAGGTGAGTGTACCCGACCCAGACGAGGCAGAACGGATTTTTTACGCTCTGGCAGAAAACGGCAAAGTGAAAATGGCGATCGCTCAAACCTTTTGGTCTGCCCGTTTTGGCATGTTGATTGATCAGTTCGGGACACCGTGGATGGTCAACTGCGAGCAGGTCGTTTGAGCGTTTTACTACTTTCAACTTTGCGCAGACTGATTTCGAAGCACTACACAGGAGAAATCATGAGTACTCAAATTTTCGTCAATCTACCCGTCAAAGATCTCCAACAATCAATCGAGTTTTTTACGCAACTTGGTTTCCAGTTCAATCCTCAATTTACCGATGAAACAGCTACCTGCATGATTGTCTCTGAGAACATCTTTGTGATGCTCTTGACCCATGAGAAGTTCCAGACATTCACCCCAAATCCGATTTGTGATGCGACCAAAAGTACCGAAGTGTTGACTTGCTTATCAATGGAGAGCCGAGAAAAAGTGGATGACATGGTTCGTAATGCGATCGCCGCAGGTGGCACAACTTACAACGAACCTCAAGACCACGGGTTTATGTATGCACATGGATTTCAAGATTTAGATGGTCACATTTGGGAGCTGGTGTACATGGAATCCAGCGCAGTTGATCGAGTTGAGTCTGCTCAGAAATAGAAGTGTGAACCGCGATCGCAATCCTCATTCATCAAGATTCATCACAAGGAGATAAAGATGGAAACCACGAAAACCGAACAAATTTCACCAATGTCCGCTCAACCTCAGAAAGAACATCAGTGGCTCCAGAAGCTGGTGGGTGAATGGACCTATGAAACCGAAGCAATGATGGAACCAGACCAACCCTCTGTAAAATCAACAGGAACTGAGACGGTTCGCTCACTGGGTGGGCTCTGGATATTGGCGGAAGGACAGGGCGAGATGCCTTGTGGTCCTGCGACAACGCTGATGACCCTGGGCTACGACCCACAGAAACAGCGCTACGTAGGCACTTGGGTCGGATCAATGATGACGTATCTCTGGCAATATGACGGTGAATTAGACGCAGGTGAAACGGTGCTAACGCTTGCTTCCGATGGACCGACAATGACGGGTGAAGAGAAGATGGCAAAATACAAAGACGCGATCGAGTTCAAAAGCGACGATCACAGAATCTTGACTTCCCATATGTTGGGAGATGACGGGCAGTGGCATCACTTCATGACCGCCCATTATCGGCGGAAGCAGTAAAACGTTAAGCAACTCTACTACCAGAAAAAATTATCCACGCGATGCTCAATATGATTTGCCTTTGGGTGTCGCGTGGATATTTGTTAACTAGCTGATTGAGATTCTCTCGCCATCTAAAAGCACATTCCCTCATTCCCAATTACTTTTGTAGTATGATGTAGTATTACTAGAGAGGCTACCTGTCCAACCCCGTGCACTCAACTTTATATCACTGTATGGTCTTGTTTTAGTAAATGCGATGCGAAGCAGTTCCCTCTTCGGGCTAATCACCGCTATCAACCATGAAAATTCGAATTGAACCTTATGGCGATCGCCAACTTGAAACAGTCGTTCGGCTGTCGCTTCGAGCTTGGACTCCAGTCTTTGATTCACTTCAGCAAGTGATAGACGCTGATGTGTATCGCTCATTCTATCCCGATGGTTGGCGCGTGAGCCAGCAAAAGGCTGTTGAAGAAGTCTGCACTGCCGAAGACACAAATGTGTGGATGGCAATGAGTGCAGAGGGTGATGCTATAGGAATCGATACTGGTTTAACTGTGGGCTTTGTCGCCGTGAAACTCCACTCAGAGAGCAGCATGGGTGAAGTCTATATGGTTGCAGTCGATCCAGATTTTCAAGGTCAAGGCATCGGCACGGCTTTAATGGAATTTGCCCTCTTTTGGATGAAAGATGCTGGAATGTCTGTTGCAATGGTTGAGACTGGAGGTGATCCGGGTCATGCTCCAGCCCGTCACACTTACGAAAAGCTAGGCTTTGGGCTGTTACCGATCGCCCGATATTTCAAGAAGCTCTAAGTTGGCAGAGACAATATGAAATTGAGGAATTGAGGGGTTGGCGAATGACCAAGACTTTTTACGCGGTTTTAGCGAACTCATTGTTAGCTTCGCTGACCAATAATTTTGTTTGGTTTGCCGTCACGTTTTGGGTGTATCTGCAAACGAAGTCCGTGTTGGTGATGTCAGTCATGGCAGGTGTGTATCTGGTGACGGTTGCTCTCTCTGGATTCTTCCTGGGATCTTTGGTGGATCGATACAAAAAGAAAACAGCAATGCTGCTTTCGAGTACCTGTTCTCTGATTTTGTACATCCTCGCCTATATTATTTTTGTTTCAACTCCATCCTCTGTTTTTACAAATCCTGCCAGTGTGCCGCTTTGGGGCTTTATCACGCTGGCATTGGTGGGAGCGATCGCCGGAAACATTCGCACGATTGCCCTACCCACCCTTGTGACAATCTTGATTCCAGAAGCAGAACGCGACAAAGCAAACGGGCTAGTGGGCACAGCAAATGGGGTGTCATTCCTCGTTGCGTCGCTCTTTAGTGGCATGGTAATCGGATTTCTGGGCGCATACTGGATGCTGGTGTTTGCGATGGGTCTGATGATTCTGACGGTTCTCCATTTAGTGACGCTCGCCATTCCTGAAAAGGGAGTTGTCCATCTGGGGCAGCAGACCAATCGCATCGATATTCGCGGCACGATTCGAGCAATCCATCTGGTTCCCGGACTGTTTGGACTGATTTTCTTCAACTGCTTCAACAACTTCCTGGGTGGAGTTTTCATGTCTTTGATGGATGCCTATGGCTTATCCCTGGTTTCCGTCCAAGTCTGGGGCACGCTGTGGGGGTTCTTGAGCGTAGGCTTTATTGTCGGTGGATTGGTGGTTGGCAAGGTAGGGTTGGGAAAAAGTCCGCTCAGAACGCTATTTCTGGCGAATATTGCCATGTGGGTTATTGCAGCGTTCTTCACCATTCAGGCATCGATCGCATTATTGGCGATCGGTGTCTTCATTTACATGTGTCTGATTCCGGTGGTTGAAGCATCCGAGCAAACGATTATCCAAGCCGTGATTCCGCTCGAACGTCAGGGTCGGGTATTCGGGTTTGCTCAAAGCATCGAACAGGCAGCATCCCCACTAACCGCGTTTATGATTGGACCAATCGCCCAGTTCATCTTTATTCCCTTGATGACCACAGGCGCGGGTGCCGATCTGATTGGCAGTTGGTTTGGCACAGGGGCCGATCGTGGAATTGCTCTTTTGTTTACCTTGACTGGATTGATCGGGTTGATCGTGACGCTGCTGGCGATGCGATCGCGTTCGTACCGAAAATTATCAGTGAATTATCAAAAGCATTAGTTTTATGGTGACCCTCCGCCTTGCTACCTCCGCTGATTTAGCTCTACTGCGACATTGGGATGAGCAACCGCATGTGATTGCCTCAGACCCATCCTCATCAGAAATGCACTCGTTGATCACCTTGCTTAATGTTTGGTCGAGTGCTTCGCTAGTTCGAGCTTTCGCCGAGCATAACAGTTGCTTGAGTTTCGACCAACATAACTCGATTGGGGAAAACTCGGGGGAGTAAGGCGGCAAAAACACAACTTGGACTCCAACAGCCTCGATCGCTTCGTGAACAACTGAGGCATGATGAACCGATAAGTTATCCATCACAATGATTGCTCCTGCCCACAGTCGAGGTATCAGAATCTCTTGGATGTAGAACAGGAACACGTCGGTATTGACGCTGCCGACAATGGTGAAGGTGGCAATCAAACCATCGATACTCATGCCACCAATCAACGAGATATTCTTGCCTCGATGCTCTGGGGCCTCACTGTCATACAAGCGCTCCCCAATGGGAGCACGACCATACAAGCGTGTCATCGCCAAATGAATGCCAGTTTCATCCATGCAGACCAGATTGCGTGGGTCGATTGTCAAACTCCACAACCGATAAGCAAAGCGCAAATCCTTGACCCAGAGTTTTTTTAACGCTCAACTTGAGCTGAGACACAGCCCGTTGCATCGTCGATATACTTACCTCTATCCCAGTTTGTTGGCAAAAGCGCTCACAGAACTCTGTCAAAAGGGCATCGGGTTGAGCCTGGACTAAGGCTGTAACGATGGGTAAGTGCTCCTGACCCAACTTGGCAACGGCTCCTCCTCCATGAGGTTTGGGTTGCACCGTTCCTGTTGCGCGATAGTGTCGCATCAAGTCTCTGACAAAGGATAAGCTGACCTTGAAGCGCTTTGCTAGTTGGCGCTGCGAGCCTTCTTTTGCCTCATAGGCGTTAAGAATTCGTTGCCGTAAATCCACAAACAGGGGGGCAGGCATGAGTGGCTATTTCCTCATCTTGCCAGACTGACTTAGGCTACCAAGCTGTGGCTTACTCAAGCAATAACTGCTGTAGCTTCCTATCCAAAGGAACCCTGCTGCCTGATGCTCAACTCACTGACGCAGAAGGTTATGACATCATCATGGATTGCTCATCAATTAAGGGCATTAAAAAAGCGCGATTGGATGAGTTGATTCCTTGTGGGGATTATCAGTTTCCACAAGCAGCGATGGGCAATCGAGGAAATGCCAAAGCCACCAATTACGACAATAGCTGGCAGTTTACCATCTG
>NZ_JACJOD010000089.1 GCF_014695385.1 Trichocoleus sp. FACHB-46
TAGCGGAAGTCAGCAGCGAGGCATACTCTGCCCTCTGCAACCATTGATTATTTGCGTTACCCATGTCACTCACTTAGGAATCCTTTAGCTAGAGGATTCCACGTTTACCCTAATTTTCCACAGCGAAAGCGTGAAAAGTTTACGAGGTCGGAGTAGCGAAGGATGAAGTTCTCAGAAAGATTTCTACCAATTGAAGGGCAACTTGTAGGGATTGAAGGACTATTGAGCTTAATTGAGGTTCTGCTCCTATGCTACGCGCGACACTCCGACCCATCACATTAGCCCTAGTTTTGAGTGCAATCGCATTGGGATGCACCAAGATTGACTATGACACCAGCCAGCAGAGAGATTGGGTAGAGGCATATACGTGGGAGGGGGACACTTTTCCAAACTACATAGATAAATCCTCTGTCAAGCCATCGGAAGAGGGCGTACAGTTTGATGAGATGACGAAGAAGCGGGAACAAGATGGCATCCATAGCGCAGTTGCTACCTACACCCTTAATTGTCAGACCGGAGCATACACTATGCTCCAGATAACTTGGTTGGATGCCAAAGGTAAGGCTAAGCAGCAAGAGAAAAGGTTAAGCTCATTTCAAGTTGCCAGCTTCAATGCCCCAACCTACCAAGCCCTCTGCCAGCAAGTAGGATTGAAGCCTGAGTTTTAGTCTAGAGTCAGGCTCAAATAGATCAATCCCCCCAATCCAGCAAGCCAGACTGAGGGGGTAATTATGCCGACGTGGGCTTTCGCCTCACCGCATGTTAATGACATGCTAGCAGATCAACGAATTATCATGCCTGCTCCAACCACTCGGCTCAAGACTTCACCCAGCTTACTCTTGGGATTTGTCCGAGCTTGGAGGTTAGCAATTGCAGAGTCCATTCTTGAATCGTTCACCACCCTCTGTTGACGCTGAGCCAAGGGCGAAACTGCAACCTTGGCTGGAGCTAGTTTCTGAGCCTGTCGTTGCTGGCGAACTTGCATCAATTCATTGCCTGCATCAATCTCCTGCTGCGTGGCGATCGCCTTTTCCCGTAACGCTTGAACTCGTGGGTCTACCTGCAACTCAGCAGTGGGTGTAAAAGTACGGCCCATTTCTAATTGCTGTGCATCCAGGTTTTGTCCTTGGGCACGTCCGGCAATTGCTCGGAGCGTTGAATTGGGATTAGGTGTTGCATCAATAGGAGCTAGCCCATAGTCTCCAGGTCGAACCTGTGAGCGTACATCATCTTTGATTTGATGAGCTGCAACCAGAGAATCCAGGGTATTGCCCTCTTGATACAGAGCTTGTCGCTCGGTATGACTGGTGAGGTTGAATGGGGTAGCTGTTGCGTCGGTTGTTGCAGCAATCCCTGCCTTCAATGCTGCATCGTAATCGCGATCGAGTACCTGAGTGACGGGCAAGCCGGACTGACGAGCCTGAGTGATCGCATCTGGGAATTGACGGGCAAATGCTTCTCTAGTTAGTGCCTGACCAGCCTGAGCATCTTGATAGTAGCGACTTGATGCGTCAGAACTTAGATCGGTTGGGCCAAGTCGGATAGTTTCAACATTACGTCGGGGAACACCCGAAACCATTGAAACTTGATTGTTAGATGAGGCGATCGCCTCTGCCCGAGAGGGGTGCATGGGGAGAGGTTGGGCAAGAATGCTTCGAGGTGCAGACATCATCACTGGCTCAATGCCACCACCGTAAGTTCCGCGACCTGGAAGACTTGCTCCTCCTATGTCAGGGATAAAGTCGTTCTTGGCCCTTGCCGCATAGGAAGTAGTGGTTGTACCTGCTAAGGGCAAGACTTGGTACTTCAGCGCTGATTCAACTTCAGCTAAGGGATTCTGATATTGAGCTTTGCTGAGCGCTCGATATTGATTTCCCTTTGCATCAGTTTTGACGGGAGCATAGTCATAAGTGTTGGCCCCCAACTGAGAGTATGGCAACTTAGACTCCAGGTACTCTGTGGCTCTGGGCGCAATTCTCTTGCTTCCCTCAAACTCACCAACCAACTCTTGACGATTGCGATCATTGATGACCATTTGATCGGAAACTGGCATATCCCTATTGCCAATCTCCAGCCGCGAGGAAGTGTCAGTCAGTCGTCTGCCAAAGTCCGTTTCAGCCTGTTGGGTCAACTGGTCTAACGTTTGCTCACCTGAAGCTGTGTAGGTTAAAGGTTTTCCACCAGCAGTAAACTTGCGATCATCAAGGTAGCGATCGCCATCATGGACATCTTTGATGCCAGGGCTGGATCTCTGTGAGGCATGGACGCCATCCATCAAGTCATCAAGCCCATAGGAATGCTTGTAGTCTGACCCATGATTGTAGTGGGGCATCGAGGGTCTAAAGCCACCTTCAAAGTCATCCCGAACTAAATCTCGGTAAGGCTTCTCTCTTAAACCCAGCGATCGGGCTTGGCTTGGATCGAGCCCAAGCATTTGCATTTGGGTCATGCCAAGATGGGCCGAAATCTTGTCCCGGTCAATTCTGCTGAGGTAGTCTCTATCTACTCCCTCGCCAAACCGATTTTCAAGATTAGCTAATGCCTGGTTTGTTTCCGCTAGTTCTTGATATGCGGCAGCAGTTCCTAAAGATAAATTCTGGGGATTAGGATCGGCACCAATGTATTGCTCAGAAAATGCTTGCCCTGCTCTCAGTCTATTGGGGTCTTGAAAGCCAGCGTACCTTTGACGATTCAGCATTTTTGCAGCATTACCAGCAACCAAATTATCAATTTGTCTTTCAGTAGAAGCTAAAGCTAACTCGGTCATTCTTCGCTTGGATGGATCGAAATTTGGATCAGCCAACCATTGCCGATATTGAGTGGCATCTAGTTTCTTATTCGATGCTGTTGTATCGGGGAGCATTGAATAACCAACAACCTGTTTAACATAGCCTGGAGACAAATCAAGTCGGCTTTCAACTAACTCTGGAAAAGAAGGATTGTCAAGAGCTTTCAGCTCTCGCAATACCCTCATTGAGGCTAGCCGATTGCGCCCCAAAGCTGGATCATCGTAAGCTCCAGGGTATTGAGCCAGCTTGTCTCGCATTGATTGGGGCTGGCGAACTTGAAAGCTTCTAATCGCTTGCTGGGTTTGTGAACTTGGAAGAAGAGAAAAATTTTCGGTGAACATAAAATTGATGACTTGAATATAGAGGTATCGTGCCTTATGTAAAGCTGAAAAATACGAGTTTTGGGTAACTTCGAAACGATGAAATTACTCAACAAAAAACCCCTAGTTTTTGTAGTGAACTAGGGGTTTAATGAAGGTTGAAAAAGGTAAACTTCTATCGAATTACTGGCTTAAACAACGAGCCTTTAGAGCGCATCGAATTGAGGAGATTTGTTCGCTCTGATGTAGAGAGTGAGCCTTTAACAACGCACTCGTTAAGGAATCGGCTCATTGATTTCTCAGCAGCGAAATCTTGCATATCTCGCTTTGCAAGTTCATTCATCAGCGATCGACAAACTCTGAAGACCCGAACTTCCCAGCGAATGCCTCCGCCCTTAAGGTACTCAGCCTTGTAAACGGTAGGGGTAATGCCATATCTATGTTCGATAGCTATTCTGCAAAATGCCTGAGCTTCAGTCTTGCGCTTGAAGCCAATGTACAAGTCGTTTGAGTCGATGTGCTTGGGATTGTCTATGATGCAGGCAGCAATACGGGGGGAAGCTTCGATAAAGAAAATCAGGGTAGATTCGGTTTCTGTGGTGCAAGGGTTTAGCATTGTGACGATCCTCTTTAGTAGGGGGATTAGGGGAGAGCAATTCTTGACGGGGTCGCTCTCCCCCTGAACAGGTTTTGTGACGATTCGAGATGCACTCTGAGCCTGGTCTAACCTACCTCCCAGGCAAGGGATGGAAAACTTAAACGTGAACTGGACCGCGATTGGTATTCACGAAATCGTAGGATTGGCGAGGTGTTGGAGTGTTGATTACTGGAGTGGCATCGGTAATCCTCCAACCCTTTGATTGAGCCGTTTCAAGCATCCAATCCAACTCATCTGCGCGGATTGTTTTGTAAGCTTTCGGCTCCTCGTTGCCAACCTTAATGAAGGTGTGAATCACTGGGCCGCTCCGATAGTAGAGCACTCTCTTAATCGGCTGGGGCTTCGCTACTTGGCGCAATCCAGCTCGTGCAGAGAGAGGAGCAGAGAGATAGTCAGCGACCGCAAATCCATGCTTGCAAACTGGATTCTCACGTCCAGCATCACGCTGTTTCTGGTGGTCAGGACAGGTGCAGGTATGGCGATCTCCCTCAACTACTACGGTATATGGTGGGGCATCAGGCATAGATGCACTTCGAACTGAGAACTTATTATCTGTGCCGATCCAGGGAACGATATTGCTGAGCGCTTTGGCTCCTGCCTTTCGGAACTCAATGAAGTCTTGCTCGAAGGCTTTGCGGCTGATGAATGTAGAGCAACGAGAGCTTTGTGCAGTGCGACGGTATGTGACTTGAACTGCACCATTTTTCATGACTCGGACTTGTTCAACGACTTCGCACTTGAGGATTCGACGAGCAGCGGCATTAGAGATGGAGATGTTAGTTAGCATTGTGGTGTGTATTGCTTTAGTGTGCCTGGGCGATCTGCTGTGAGTGATCGCCCTTTTTAATTCGAGAGATTCTTAAAGCTGCGTCAGCTGCTACTACCTAAATGCTGGAACTGTGCCTAAGTTGAGCTTTCGCATCCGGGCTTGGAGCGCTGCACCGGAAAGCTTCCGACCACGCTTGTCTAGGTTCCAACCAGCGGGTATCTCAACTGCTTGAATCTCAGTGGCTACAGGCGTTCCGGAAATTCCCGTTGCAGTAACTGGTTCGGATGCAGGGGAGAGAAGGCCAGCGATCGTAGGAGTTGTGAGCAGGAGTTGAGGCCGAACCACATTCATCGGCTTGAGATCAGCTTCGAGGTACAAAGGAATCTCGTGATCGAAGACTTCCACCATGAAGTAATAGAAGTCGGGGAGAAGCATTAAGGCTTGGAACACGTAAGCCAGTGCATCGTAGGCAGTGTTGCGGAAGTCTTCAGCCAGCACTTCAGGCTCGTGTAGTAGAGCATAGCTATCAAACATCAAGCGATCGCGAGTGAACTGCAAGTCTTGACGAGCTTGGTCTTGCAGGATTGCACTCAGCTTCTCTGTGTGGCGAACTGCTAACTGACCGAGGAATGAGCCGATGATTAATGCGGAGTCTGCAACCTGGAATGCGATTTTTTCAATGGATAGTACGTTCATTTAGATCTCCTTTTTGCCGCATGAATGTGTCGATTTGCGGCGGATAGCGAGGATGGGACTCGAACCCATCTGCTGGCCTGCTTACCAACTCGCTTTCAATCTCCAAAACTACAATTCTCAGTTCAGCCGAAGCGAAGCGTAGGCATTACCTCAAAACTGAACTGGGATAACAGAAGCTATTCGGTTGTCAAGGTTCACTTGCTTCAATTTAGTCTAAGCCATGATATATGACGGGGTAAAGGTCATTTTGTCTAAAACTGACATATCTTCATAAAAAACTGGCACAATAAAACCCTTGTATATGACGGGCTTCATTGAGTGGTGTGTACCTGGGGGTGATAGTGGCGAAGAAAAAAGAGAGACGCGATTTCGAGACGAGATTCAAGCCCAAACCAGGCTCATTGGCTCCAAGACCAATCAGCGTGTACCTGCCAAAAGAACTTGATGAGTTTGTGCGATCGCTGCCTAACCGGAGTGATTGGTTGCGTCGTGTGATAGCTGAGGCCGCTGAGAGGGAACAACAACACCCCGATGATTACTGAGGGGTCATACCCCTCTTTGCCAGATATTGCAGCCCTATCTACACTCAGCGCAGTGTAAGCAAATAGCAAAGCAATGCTGTATGCAAACGATGGACTTGGAAATAAGGTCGAAGCGACAGAGAAAGGAGCACGAGCAACCTGCCCACATTGCGGGAGTGAAGTGCTAGCAAAGTGTGGAGCAATTAACATATGGCACTGGGCACACGTTGACACTCAGGAATGTGATCCGTGGAGTGAACCTGAGTCTGAATGGCATCGAAAGTGGAAAGAGTTAGTACCTAGCCACCAGACAGAAGTCACAATCGAGAAAAATGGACAAAGACACAGAGCTGATATAGAAGCTACAGATGGTACTGTGATTGAGCTACAGCATTCCTACATATCGCCAGAAGAGATACATGAGCGTGAGGCATTCTATGGAGATATGCTCTGGATCTTCGATATGCGAGAGGTTTGGGAATCCGGACGATTTGAGATTGAAGAGCATGGATACTGGTCTAAGTATCGCTGGAAGTATCCCAGGAAACATATTGCTTTCACCACTTTTCCATGCTTCTTGGATTTTGGTGATGCTTGCCTGTTCCAAGTTGTAGACATGCACATAGACGGCTCCTGCCACGGGTCGGGAGACTTTTATGAAGCTCAAAGTTTAATTACAGAATGGCAACGCATGATTGGGCCGGAGCGTTGTAGGCATTAGTTAAGTGAAGATCAGAGGTAGATTACAAATACTACCTCTTGGACAAGTCATCTCTGTCACCTTACTCAACTAAGAACAATCAATCGAAACTTACCCAATCGTCAGTGTTCTCAGCACCATCGAATCGTTCATAAGTAGTCTCTGAGATGGGAGATGCATGGTTGGGTGATGTTGGCTGAGCTTCAGATACAGGTTGAGGCTGTGGATTCTGCGATTGTGTATTTTGTTCAGATTGTGCACCATTTTGAAGTTTGGAATTCTCCTCATTGTTAGACATGGAAAGCAACTCAAGTGACAACTACAAAACTATAAACGTAGATCAAGGAACAAAGGCAAATGCCACACTGATTTATGACTACACAGACTCATTACTCAAGACTCAAAGAGAAAGCTTGAATCGACTTGATACAAAAATGAGCGCGTTTTTCGCTTTTGCAGGAGCACTGTTGAAATTCGCACTTAATTTACCCAGTGGAGCAGACCTGCTCAATAGTCCGCCCCTAGTCCTCAACACATGCCTTGTACTTCAGGTAGTTGTTTGTATCTCTGCGGCAATATCTGCATCAGTAAGTGCAATAGGGCTAACTGCAAAGCTAGGAGGTGAGGTGCCTAGCCCAAAAATATTGATGAGCAATAAACTTTATAAACTAGATGAAGAAACTCTAAGGTGCAAAATCATCAATAGTTGGATTCGGACTGAGAAGGAATATTTAGAGCTTAGTGCTAAAAAACGTGATCTACTCAACTGGTCTATCAAAATACTTTGCGCTTCCACAGGAGCTTTTGCTTTAGATATTGTCATAGCTAGCTCGTATATGCACTAAAAATAATTGATATAGCTACTAGTACCTGCCAATGACCTTACTTCATAAGCGGGTCACACTGAATCATCCTTCCAGCCACAAAGCCCACAATCCCAATGCACTGTTGGAATCTTTAAAGCAATGCCAGTCTCACACTTGGGACATCGGCCTGTGAACATTGGGTGTGAGTCAAGCAAAGCCAACTGCTCCAAACGTGACCACTGCTGTTTTGGAGTCACGATCAGCTCACTGTTGTAATAGCTGGCTCCTTCAGGCTCCCAAAGTTCCTCTGGAGCGGCTGTAGGATCGTGCTCAAAATCTAAGCAAGCATCACCACTCACACCCTCTGGATGCACAGTACAGATCAGATGAGGATTGTGAGCATAGAGAATACAGCGATCACATTCTGGTACTTTACGCCTCATCAATCCTCTTCCTTCACTTCTAGCTGATAGATTCGGTTGGATGGGTGTTCTGCCATTAACCGCCAGTAGTAGCCGTTGGGTGGTGGTTGCACCTGGGAGCCACAACGGTAAAGCAGGGTTGGTTCGTCCCGCTTGACTCCATCCTTCACTGCTTTCTCTAGTTTCGGATCGGGTGCAGCATCGTTGTACCAAACAATGTGGGCAGTGCCGTAGTAGCCAGCATTGAATAAGCTGGCGAACAACCACTCCATGATGGGCTGCATCTCTTCCATTGGGATACCAGACTCACCTTGCCCATAACTTTCGATTGTGGGAGTAGGAGGATTGCTGTTTGGTTGAGGCAGCAAGGGTGCTAGGAGTGAGCGAGCGAGGGTCAGGAATCTGCTCATGAGCGGAAATTGTGAGGGCTAGACTACAAGGTTCCCGATCGCTAGAGCTTGAGAACGTTAGCCTATGAGAATATAAACAGGGCTGTTTATGAGTAAGCGACACAATAAAATTTGGAACTGGATTAGATCAGATGGAGCCTCATTAGCAGGCTCTTGGTTTTCCGGTATTGTAAGTGCTGCCATAAAAGGACTAACCAAGCACGTATTAGCAAGTAGTCCAGCAATGCTTGTTGGAGGTGTTGTAGGGGGATCTCTGCTTGGAGTTTTAGGGGGATATGGTATTCGAAAGAATCTGTCCACTACTGCAAGTAGAGAGTTGGAGCAGTCCGAACTTTCAAAAAGACTAGAAGAGAAACTAGCGAAATCAGCACAAAAAAGTCGAGAAGAGTTTTACCTCAAACAAAAAGCTCAACAAAATGTTGGCCACCTAGAAGAATACGTTGTTGTGTATGAGGGATACAATGCCGAAGCTGGACACTATCGCTTTAAACGGACAGACAACGGAGGGTATCTCCACGCCCAAATAAGAGACTTCAGTGGGGGCATTGGCGTGGGCGACACATTAATTTTTCGTCGATCACGTGGCAGTTATTGGGCGGTTGTCGAACTCATATAGAACGCCCTTTCTAGTCGTCAGAAGTGTACTTCTAACCACTTCAAAATCACCAGAAGCACACTTCTCAAAGGGTTTCAGCCATTCTTACATCAATACAATACAAGTGTTCGTTTCCGTTTTGGAAATAAGTTACTTCCTATACCTAGAAGTAAAACCGGAAATACGTAGGCATTTATTTCCAAAACACTACTTCCTTTTCCACCTCTTCTATTTCCACCCCTGTTTTGATGGCTGGAAGCGCCACTTCTTCGTTGAGAAGTAAGCGGAAATAGTGAGAGAAGTGGAAATGTTTCTAGAAGTAGAAGTCATTTCGCAGGCGTTAAATCTATCACATACTAGACGTTGATACTGAGTTTAGCCCTCCTCAAGCTGAGTTGCGAATTAGGCTTGCCATTTCCTCTACGTAGGCTTGGGAGTCGATCAGGCAGGGGTTGTCTTTGAGGAATTGCCGAACTTCGGTGTAGGCTTCACAGCCATTGGGAACCGCGTTGTACATTTTTTGAATCTTCGCCAAAACCCAGAGCTGGTAGTGACAGAGTGGCCTGCCACGCTTGATCTGACCGTCCACACGCATCAATTCCCTATAATCCAAAACATTAAAAATCGCCAACCACTCGTATGCCCGAAGCGTGTTGCGACTGCCAAGACCTAGCAGCTTAATAGCCTCGGTGCGTGTGTAGAGTTTTCTTGCTTCGCCAACATTCTTCTGTTTGTCCTCAAGTTTGGGTCGGGCCATATTTTTCGAGTCCTAAATTTTGTAACTGACCAACCCCTGACCAAAAACTCCGCTGAGCAAAATCTTTGATTTCTGGTCAAGGGTCGGTCATGGGTGGAGTGCTGAAAAACCCCCAGCAATCGCCAGGGGTAAGAGTGTGAGCTGAGAACTAAGCTGCGATCGCAACCACCTCGACCTGATTAATGGGTGAGCAGTCGAGTAGTTCTTGCTCAGATAGCACCGAAACGGATGGGCTACCATTGCTCACTTGATAAGCCCATCCACGCTCAAGCGAAAGCTGCTCTGCTGCAATCGGGTAATAGTAGTTGAGGCCGATAATTTGCATTGCTGTTCCATCAATCTCAAGCACTGAGAATAGCGAGAACTTGGGAAGCGGGACAGCTTCAGGCAGGATGGACGTGATGATACTGGGTCTGGTTTTAATTTCAAACAGCATGTGAGTTTCCATCCTTAGCTTGCGATCGGCAACAATTCGGGTTCTGGTGCTTTAGCCTGTTGCGATTGCTGATATTCCCTTGCTAGACGACGCAAGTAGGCTTCAGTGTGAATATGCCCCATGTAGTCACCTCGTTGCCTGTTCCGTTTGTTATCCACCTCGAATTTCCAGAAAATGTGGCACCACCAGCCCTCATTATCAGGATGCTCATAAATGGTTTCAGAACGCTGGGCAGAACAATACTCCAACCCAACTACGATCGCCACAATATCGGGGGCAGTTCGCACCTCTTGAAAGAGAGTGAAGATAGGTAGAGGCACTTTCTTTGGAATGGTGGCGCAGATAGTTCTGCTGGAGATGTTGGCCTTTGAGGGCTGAACCAGAAAGATTTCTGACATGATAAAAATACTCCGATAAATTGCGTGTTCGGACTGAACCAGCCTTTGCCCTAGGAAGTTAAGGCTGGTTCTTGTTTGATTTAATTTGTACCCTACAGTAACTATATACCCTACAAATGCTAATATGCTAGTGTGTACCACAAATACTGTTTGTACTCTTTAGCTCATCACTGTAGGATCGGGAGAATGCAAAGTGTGATCGCTCCGTTAATGCCAGAAAAACGCCCAGGCCAAGAGATCATTCGCTTCTATACAAGCGCCGAACGAAAAGAACTGTTTCGGCAGTACTGCTCCTTTCGCGAAACCAGCATGACTGAAGCCTTGGAGGAATGCATCGATTCATTAATTAGTGATGAGAGCTTCAAGGCTTACCTAGAGATGAAGCGGCAGCTCCAGGAAAGACAATAAAGTAGGAAATTAGGAGGTTTTCAATTAATTCAAATTTTGGACTTAATGAAATAAGTCGCTAAAAAACCACCTTTCGTTTCAACTACTACTGTAGTAGATGAAAAAACATAAGGGTTACACTTAGGAATGTGTAGCGAAATCCTTGCCAGGCTTGACTTCCAAAAAAAGCCGTGTCACAATTTCTTTATAGATGGAGGAGGCTAAAAGGGTGAAGCTGATTGATGAACCCCCAACGAAAACAATAACAATTCGGCTTAGACCGAATGATATCTCTCTTCTAAAGCGACTCGCTAAACGCGAGAAAACAAAACACACTACCTTTATGAGGCGTGTACTTCTCGATTACGCCAAAAAACAAATCCTCTAGTTCCTGCCAGAACTAGAGGATCTGATTTTTTTGGTTTTCATATAAAACCCTGAAACGGAAGGCTCATCACTGCATAACCGTTTTCAGGATTCGACCAGCCGTAGGACTGGCATTTCCTACATTTATAATGACAAAGAATAGCATTTCAGTCCAGTATTATTTTACCCTGGATTCGCACGAAACCACCCAAAAACGGGCAGAAATTACAAAATCCACTGGTGCTGACACGAAAAGCACCCGTTCCAAAGCTAAGGCTTGCGATAGGTCTAAGCGAGTTCAGTCAGAAGCCCAGACCGAATCAGCTACACTAGATTGCAGCCAGCAGAGAAGCCGTAAGCCACGATATTTAGGGCCACTGAGACTAACCAAAAGTGTGGTTGGCTCAATCGTTTGGTGGGCGAGAGATGGAGGGGGCGAGGCTCCCGAAGGATTCATGCAAGTCTTTCAGGGCAATGGGTACCCAAGCCCCCAGCTTAGACACCCGAACTCCAAAGATGCCCTTGAAAATCCACACCTACTGAATACCAAAACTCGCGATCGCATTGCAGCAGTATTTGTGGATAAGGATGGGCAGTCTGATCCTGTCTGGATCGACTTGAAGCGAGAGGTTCTGATCCAATGCGATTAGAATCTCTTGAACAGAAATGTGAGTCCCAGACTATTGATTCCAGGCTCATCAACGAACTGCATTATGGAAGTGCGATCGCCCTCGATTTAATTGAGTTGAACTTTAAGCGAGTAGAAGGAGCGCTTGCTTACGATTACTTGCTCTACTCCAGTAAGCTCAAGCGCACGAACACTGGACGATTGACCGCACAGTGGCTTAAGCGCTATCAGCACATTGAAGATGGTGGATGGTGGGTTTCTACAGAGGCCGATCCGCTTTGGGGGGCTTTCAAGCCGGATACCCCCTTTGTCAATCCCGATACTGGGAAACTCATTAAATATGAGCATCCTCCAGCTATTGAAACCACTACGTTCCGGCTATCCGTTCCAATGCGTATTTGGTGGATGGTGGCCGAGCGACATGGCCTCAGCCTTTCCTTGGAAGACAGAGCTGGTGGATTTTGGGAATGGGTAAAGGCACATCCTGAATTACCAATCCTCCTAGCCGAGGGAGCAAAGAAGGCTGCAACTCTACTAAGTGCTGGCTACGTGGCGATCGCTCTACCTGGTATTTTCAGTGGTCGGCGAGTGCTGCGTGATGAGTCGGGCAAAGCTTGGGATGAGTTCTTGATTCCTGATTTGCAAGCTTTTGCAGTTTCTGGGAGAACTATCTCTTTTTGCTTCGATGCTGACCGAAAGCCCAAGACAATCAAGAACGTCAACTTAGCCATCATCAAAACTGGAAGGCTGATTGCTCGATGTGGATGCACAGTAAAAGTTGTCTGTCTGCCTTTACTGTCCGGCTTTGACAAAATTGGCGTGGATGACTTCATCGTCGCTCAATCTGCTGAAGCATTCGAGCAAATCTATCAACAAGCATCCTCATTAGCAGGCTTCGAATGGAGAATCAGGCAAGCAAGGGAACTCACTTGTCAGCCTTGGCAAGTCCTTAATATCCCCGACTTATCAAAGGCTTCACTTGATATACCTGACCACGGCATCATTGCTCTGAAGTCAGGCAAGGGCACTGGGAAAACAAAAGCGATCGGCGCAGCGGTTGCTAGGTCGGGAGCATTGCTTCTTCTCACTCACCGTATTGCTTTAGGACGTAATTTGTCTGGGCGGATTGGCTGTGATTGGAAATCAGATATTGACAGAGCAAATGGGGAATTCCTGAGTGATTCAGGCTATACGGCACGAATTGGGCTGTGTGTCGATTCGCTGCTAGCGATCAATCCTCAAAAGTTTGTCGGCTGCGATTTAGTGGTTGACGAGGCAGAGCAAGTTCTGCGGCATCTCCTCACCAGCTCAACCTGCAATCAGGAAGGTAAACGGCCAGCACTTCTAGCAAGGCTAACCGATCTCGTTAAGGTTGCGCGTCGGGTCATTCTTGCAGATGCAGATATTTCTGATCGCTCTATCAATTACTTCAAAGCACTGCGCGGAGAGAACACACCACTCTATCTGATCCGCAATGACTACAAATCTAATGGATATCCTGTTCGTTTCATTGAAGCAGCCAAGGATGATGCTGTCATCACCGAGTTACTGGCTGATGTGAAAGCAGGGCATCGTATCTTCGTCGCTATTGATGCTAAGTCTGGCTCAAAGGCGATCGCCAAGTTGATTGCCGATTTACAAGCAGTTCGACCTGGCATTCGTGTCATGCTTGTCAACTCTGAAACCAGCGGTGATGAGCCGCAGACGAAGCTCATCCAGCATATCAATGAGCGTGTTCGCGACTATGACGTTCTCATTGTCACTCCCTCGCTATCGACAGGGGCAAGTATTGAAGTTGAGCATTTCGATAAAGTCTACGGCATTTTCTTCGGCGTTCTAAGCGACTCTGACATTGCACAATTTCTTGCACGAGTGCGATCAAATGTTCCTCGCACTGTTTGGTGTGAAAAAACTGGGAAAAACTTTAGCAACGTCTCTAAAAGTGAGTACCCTTTCCTTCTAAAGGAAGCGTTGCGCCTCCGTTGGCACAGAGAAGCTGAACTGCTCAGAACCTCATTGGGATGCCCGGATACTCTATCAGCAAGCACTTTCGAAATAGAGTGGGATGTCAATCCTCATATCAAGTTATGGAGTGAGATTGCAGCAGACATAAATACCTCGATGTGGAATCTTCGGGAGAATGTCCTAGAACGTCTGCTGTCTGAGGGGAATCAAGTTGAGGTTGTAAGTGCAGGCGACGACTTGGATGGTGGATCTCTAATGAAGGAGGCCCGAAAGCAAGTTGAGGCTGAGCGTTGTGTGGCAATCGCTGGAGCAAGACTACTAGATCAATCCGAACGAGCTGCACTGGAGTCTAAAGAAGCCTTAGCCTACGAAGATTCTCTAGCCTTGGAGAAAACTCGGCTTTCGGAATTCTACTGTGTCAATGAGGTTGCGCCGTCCCTAGTGGAGATGGATCAAGAGGGAAGGCTGAGGATGCAACTCCTCGAGCTAGAAGGACTACTCTACGGAACTGCGGCTGAGCGTGATCTGAAGGCCCTAGAAAAACAATTTAAGTGGAAAAAAGGGGTTCTCCCATTCGATCAGCTTTACAACGAGATGCGCCGTCATGCTAGAGAGAGACTTGGGCTAAAGGAATTCCTAGACCCAACTCGTGAATGGGCCGTGGCAGAATTCAAGTCTTTGGGCGAGAAGGTGCGAGGGGCAGGCAAGCAAATTCCGGAGTCTTTGGGATTCAACCCTAGCAAAATGGATGATGCTTCAATCTTCCAGAGGCTTATGCAGCAATTGGGTGTAAGTGTATCCAACCGTCGCCAAGGGCCACGAGGCCAGCAGATTAAGCTGTACCGGATTGACAAGGAGAAATGGGACGAGCTTCAAGCAATCTTGGAGCGTCGGGCCGAGAGGCGATCGCAAGCTGAAGGAAACTCTCGCCATGCAACGGTAGTTAACCCCTCGACCACTGGCATTTCCAGCGCGCCTGGGAAAATGCCCTCTGACGGGAGTCTAAACTCAGCCGATCCTACGGTAGTGACCCCCACCCCAGCCTCAGAAATGTATCACTCTGATACCGTAACCACCCCCGTAGTGAACCCCCCCTTATATAAAAAAACAAATGGGGTTAACTACCAAGATTGTGATGACCAACAAACACCAACGAATCAAACAAGCACCTCCATATATAAGGGAGCGTGGGTGAGTTGGTCGGGGCACATTGGCGCATGGCTGGTCGAGGACGTGGAAGGGGCGATCGCCAAAGTAAGACAACCTAGTTCCCCCTTCCAAATGTCTTGGCCTGCACCACTAAACGAACTTATCAAAATTTGAGTTACAGAGTGAAATTTAAGGCACGATGAGGAGAACGCAAATCGCTTAGATAGTAATGCCACAGCAGGAGTTCTAAGGCTCGGAGGTCAACTAAATTGGATCACTGATTTAGTTGACCTCCCCCAATAAAACAAGAAGCGAGGCTAGTAGAATGAACGATTTTGAATTTGAGCTACGGCTCCTTGAAGGCGATCGCAATCGGCACACGGCAATCATACGGGATCTCAAGCGAGAGTTGCGAGAAGAACGGGAGGGGCTAAAAGAAGGAAGTAAACGTCTGGTGAGAAATGAACAGGATAGGCCAAGAAGATGACTACGGAAACAGAATGCAATCAATACGAGTGGATTCTCCTTTGCCAGTCTGACGATGGTAGTGACCATTCGATAGATTCCAAGCTAGTTGAGTTGAAGGGAGACATCCTGCGTGTTCGGCGCTCCCTCGTGTTGGGAACGCCTGAGCGAACTATGTGGGGAGTGGTTGCAGCTAGCCAAAGCTTGCAGCGGGTGAACCTTGCAACTGGTACTTGGGCTACCGAGAAGGAGGCGTTGCTGGGATTAGAAGCACAGCTATTGCACATCAACGAGCAGGTCAATGGGGAGGAGTATCCCAGCCCTCCCGGTTCGGTAAATGAGGCAGGGTTGAAGTTGGTTCGTACCCTACTGCGCGACCGCAAACGACAGAGGCTCAGCCTTAAGCCTCGAAACAGAAAGCATTTGGTAAAACCTACAAGAAGGAGCACGCATGTCTGACTATCAAAGCGAACTAAATCGAATTCGGCAGAAGCTGGAAGACCCGAACATTGGTTTTGTCATCCCATTTACGGGACGCAGAGTTATCAATCCATTTGGGAATAAAGAATCCAACGTCCGAGACTTCGTTACTAACAATGAGTTAAACCAGTTTGATAGCGATGGAAGCTTAAGCAATAAGCTAGCCAACTCTGCGCCTAATGATTGGGACGAGATCGCTAAGGATTTCGCTGGTCGAGCAGCTACGGGAGAAGCTACCAGAGTTAGAGCGAAGAAAGAGGCTCAAGGCGATCGCCAACGAGAGTTCAGCGACACTGAAGCTTATGAGACTCGCAAGCAAGCTCGCGACACTGCCACTCAAAGGGCACTCCTAGATAAGCAGTTAGAAGGGCAACGATACAACACAGACTCCAACCTCAAGGGAATAGGGATACAAGCTGGAGCATCAACTAAGCAGGCTCAGATTGGTGCAGATGCAGCAATTAGACAGGCTGAGATCGGTGGTCGGTATAACGTTCAAGGCCAAGAGGTAGCGGGTCGTTATGCACTCCAAGGCCAGGAAGTTATGGGCCGCTACAACTTGGAGGGCACACGCATTGGCGCAAATGCATCAATTCGCCAAGCTGAAATTGGAGGCAATGCTAGCCGGGATGTAGCGAATATTGAGGGCAGTTGGAACTATCGCACTACTGACTTAACCAGCGGTCGTCAACTCCAGGGTCAGCGTGAAGGCTTGGCATCTGACGAGAGACGGCAGACCCAGAACTTACTCTCCAATCGACAAGCAATGGGGCAGGAGATGAAGAGACAGGAAGCCTCTGAACTTGTCCAGGCACGATTGCAAAGGGGTGATTCGGGCCGAAACTTCTTGTTGCAGGCAGTAGGACAGAAGCAGTGGTTCCGGTAGGTTAGGGGCGATCGCCTTAGTGAAGGAAGGCACGCGCAAGATCCCTTTTATTTTGTTTTGGAAAGTCTAATGGTGGTGGTATCAAGGTCGGTGCAGCGACCTACCCCCCGAATTTCACTCAAAAGCTTGGAAGGCTTTATAGATATGCCCAGATGGACAGCAGAGGCTCGTGAGAAACAGAGGCAATTAATCAAAGAATGGCAACCTTGGGAGCAATCAACTGGCCCTAGGACTGAGCAGGGTAAGGAAATCTCCAGTCAGAATGCAAGGCGAACTAGCTTGTCAGACCAAGAGTTGATAGGTGGACTGCGAAAGATGCGACACGAACTGGGCGCGATTGCTAGGATTCAGCACAGACAGCGGACAGATGAAGCGTGGGATGCAGTGATTGCATCATTTAATAAGTGAGAATTTGAGGATTTGAGAGAAAACCGAAACGAACTATTCAGTTGTTAGAGGTTTAACAGTAAAGCTCTAGCACGCTACTCCGCTTGTTCGGTTGGTAAAAGTTTTTGTATTACCTCGTTTAATCGGCTAGACTCAGCTTCCGCTTCTGCAAGAAGATCGTCCCAACTATCAGGGGGATGACCGCTTTCAAGCATTTTCCTAAAAACTAAATAGGCATCCGTACTGCTACCGTATGCGCGTTTTGAGTTATCATCATTGACCCAAGCTAAAACAATAACTCTGCTTTTCTGGTGATACCTAAAAAATAGCCGATACTGTTGGAAAAACTTAACTCTGAACCAGTGCTTATACTCATCTCCTAGGGTGTCACCCTGACGATACTCTGTACGAGTTGGGTCCTGAGGAATCACTTCAAAAGCTAACTTGGCTATCGCAGCTAAACGCTTTGCAGCATTTTTTTTCTGGAAATTAGTAGGATCTTTTTGACGCAGATGTTCAACCTGCGTCAAAAGTTCTTCAATCTGTTTTAGAAAAATTGAATGGGTAAAAACATTCCACCCATTTACGATAAACGGCTGACCTACAGACAAATCTATTCGTCCTCGTCAGACAATGGAGCATCAAGATCGAACTCAACATTAGCAACTAGTGACTGAATGCGGTTAACTAATTCAGAACTAATTGCTTGTACATGCTGAGGATTTTTCTTGATGTCTTGAGCAAGAAAATCCAAGAACTGTCCGAGCACAGGATCGTCCTCGCTTTGACTAGCACGAGATATGGTTACTTGTCCATCTGGTTGGATGTCATAACGAATCTTATCCCGTTTACTTAAACCTAAAAATTTCCGTACTGGATCAGGAACAGTAGTTTGATAGCGGTCTGTCAGGGTAGATTCTGATTTTTGATTTAATGTTGGAGCCATACACATTAAACTCACTATTTGAGTTATGCATTGATGGTAATGCAAATGCATTGTCATGTCAAGGGTGGCTTACATAATGGGTGTATGAGTATGACTTCTAGGTACTCTTTCCATCAGCAGAGCAGTAAAGAGATAGCACACCTCGATTGCCGTAACCCCTTTTAGAAAAAGTATTGATGCTTTAAAGATTTCGCCTTGGCGTAATTTCGTCAAGATGAATTTCTATATTTTCGCCTTGTCGCCATTTCACCCAGGCACCAAGTAGAGCATCCACCAATTCAGATTTATCAATCTCAATGCCTTGGCGTTTAAGCTTTAGCAGTTCGTCTTCTACATCAAGGTCATTCTCGCGCTGCACATAGAAGGTACGCCCAATCCAGGCATCATCCGATCGCTTCCCGGTTGCTGGCCTGCCACGTTTTCGAGGCTCAGTCTGCGGTTGAGCTTGGGGCAAGGGGGCAACTTGAGGAGGTGAGGGAGTTGGTGCTTGTGAAACTTCTAGCTCTGGAACTACTGGCTCCTCACGGCCCTCAAACAATTTCTTGAATGGACTGCGGCTTTCCTTACTCACTTCAATACCTCACGTCCAACAGCTTCGTATTCTCTCCAGGCAATCCGACCATTGCGATCGCCAGTCTTATAAACAGGCACCCCCTCTAGTGCAGCCTTCTCATAAGCTGCAAATCTGCGAATCCCCTGCTTAAACATTGGCAGTTCTTCAAGTGCTTCCCTCGCTTGCTCTCCAGTTTTGCGAGGGCTTGGTGGAATAACCGTTAGCAAAATTCGATAGCGATCGCTCCCCAGGGACTTAAGAGTGTCCACAGTTTGCAGGAGGGCGTGCATCGCTAAGGCATCTGGAGTGGTGGGAAGGATGAGCAGGTTGCATCCATCAGCCAGAGCTTCCAAATCTTCTCTGCTCGGTCGGGCAGCAGTGTCGATAACCACATGCTCAAAGTTTCGGCTTTGCATTGGAGCCTGCATCAAGTCCACAACCTTAAAGGGCAATTCTCCCCGTTTAGCCCATCCAGTGGCACTACGGTTTGGATCACCATCAACAAGTAATGTGTTTCCCTTTTGAGACAGGAAGCAAGCGAGATGGATAGCTGTTGTGGTCTTGCCTACGCCACCTTTGAAGGACGCGACAGTAATGATCACCTTAAGATCCTCAGTTAGTCCTGATGGAAGTGTAAGGCGAATTGTTGAATTGGTCTATGGATGAAATCACAAAAATCTGAATATCTAAATTTTTAAAATTTTGAATTGGCGAAAATACAAAATGTTGTGCTTGTCATTATCAAATTTGCTCCTTAGAAGCGCTGTTCTACTTCGGTTATATTCGAGCAACTATCGATAGTTAGGAGCAAGCCAATGTCAGACTCAGAGCAATCCTGGGAGTGTATAGCTGAACTGGTTGGGCATTCAAGCTGGATTTATGGAGTTCCAATTACTTCAAATGGAATGTTGGCTAGCGTGAGTGGTCATATGATTCTTCTTTGGGATCTCGAAACCCAAGAGCTAAACGCTGTTCTAGAAGGTCATACAAAGACTATTCTTGCCCTTGATCGCAGTCCTGACAGTAGATTTCTAGCTAGCGGTGGCATTGATAAAATAACTACCTTATGGGATTTAGAGACAAAAGAACTAATTTGTACACTCGCTCACCGCAAGGATACGATTCATTCAGTTGCATTTAGCCCCGATAGTAAATTGCTTGCAAGTGGTGGGGAGAATAAATACAAGACTGTTAATGGACAGAAGACAACTATTTATCTTTGGGATATTGATAGTCAAGAGTTAACAAAAACCCTGTCAGGACACGACCTTAGAGTCAATAGTCTTGCCTTTAGTCCGGATGGTAAAACCTTAGCAAGCATAAGCAACGACCTCACAACTAGGTTATGGGATGTGGAGTCAGGAAGCCAAACACAGGTCTGGGCACTGGTCTTCTAATCAGTGAGACGTAGAATACTGATAGTGATTGGAGTTGAGCCATGCCCTGTCCTCACTGTCAAAGTTCATGCGTTGTAAAAAACGGGACCTATTCACTCAAGGATGGGAGTTCAGTTCAACACTTCCTCTGCAAAGGCTGTGGCAAGCGATTTAGCGATAAAACAAAGACTCTGATGGCTCGGCTGCGCACCCCTGCATCAATGGTATCGCTGGCCTTCAAGATGCGTAGTGAAGGGATGGGAGTGAGGGCAAGTGGTCGTGTCCTCGATGTCTCACATTCTACGCTCTTGCGATGGGAGGAGCGAATGGCAGGCCAAGCCTCACAGTGGTCTCCCAAAGCCCCAGACCACTGTGAGGTGACTCTGGAGCACGATGAACTCTACACTCGCGTCGGCGAGAACCTTCCCCCCCAGTGAGTCTGAAGGGTGGACCCTCACTACGATGGAACGAGAGAGCCGCTACTGGGTCACCGCACAGGTGGGACGAAGAGAACAAGACCTCTTTGAACAGGGAGTGAGAACGAGTTGGCAATGGGCGGCCCCTGCGCTATTCATTCGGTGGTTCAGCGATGGAGAACGGCGTTATGCTCAAGAACTTTGGGCTTTAGCCAGCATCCGGTTGCGCTACCCACAGGTGGCCCGTGCATATGGACATCTCAAAATGTGGCGCGAAGGGTTGGAAGTTGCCATCAAAATCAAAGGCTCTCAGGGCAGACCTCGGCGTCAATGGCTTTACCCCGATCATCCCTTTACAGCGGTCAGCTCAGCCAGTGAGGTTCATGCCAATCATTGTGAAGCGCTGAATAGTTCTATTCGTCGTCACTGTAGCGCCTATCGGCGACGGCAAAACCATTATGCTAAGACCCGAGCCGGGTTACAACGAGCGATTACGGTGCAGCAGTTGATCCATAACTGGATTAGACCCCACTTCAGTTTAGGTAAAAGGACAACCCCTGCAATGAGGATGGGCTTTATCTCCCAGCCTGTAACGATGTTAGAATTTCTGACTACCCGGGGATATATAGCCATCACGAGCTAGAGAACCAGTGCCCAGGTCTGGGAAGGCCATGCTAGCACAGTAGCTTTTACCCCTGATGGAACTAATCTACTAACTAGCGGTGAAGGTGGTGTTAAAGTTTGGGATGTTTTGACAGGAGAACTGAGATATACCTTTGCTCCTGATTCTGAGTACGTTCGATGTTTTGCAATTCATCCTACTGGCCAGTTTTTAGCTTTTGAGGCATTTCACGGAATTGAGGTATGGGATCTAACTAGCAATCAGAAAGTGCAGTATCTTAGCTTTCAATGGCCGACCAGTATACATTTCAGTCCTGATGGAAGGTTGTTGGCTAGTGGAGATGCGACTGCATTTGCCGAGGCTGGTGGTGTAGTTAAAGTATGGTCTGTGCCAGGGATTTGTAAGGATGATGTTGCCTCTCAAGATGATTATGGCTCTCAAAAAATAGCTGATGACTTCAACCCCAAGGAAATAGAAGATGCCAGGAAAAAGACTATGGTGTCTATCACACAGCGACAAGGGCAGTCTGAGTTTAGACAAAATTTGATTGAAGCGTACAATAGAATCTGCTGTGTTACGGGTTGTGATGTAGAGCAAGCTTTAGAGGCAGCTCATATCGTTCCCTATCGTGGACCCAAAACAAATTTTGTATGGAACGGTCTGCTTCTAAGAGCTGACATTCATACGCTTTTTGATTTGTATTTAGTGTCTATCAATCCTGGTACATTGAGAGTAGAGCTAGCACCTCAACTCCTTGCTACACAATACAGTGAATTCTTAGATAAGCAGATCCATATACCAGAAAAAGCAAGCAATCGACCTAGTGCAGAAAGTCTCAAGTGGCACTATGAAGAGTTTAAGAACCGGAGCGCAATCGCCAAGTTGTAATGTCCATAGAGATTAGTAAAGTTGCATGTAAAATCTGCAAGATAGGCTTCTTGTCTACTGCATACAGCCTTCTATAACTTCATAGCCGAGCGATCGCCTGCTCCAACTGCTCATCCGATACCTCCAAATACTCCTGAAGCGCAGCCAAACTTTCATGTCCAGAAATCTCCTGAATCACCCGTAAAGGTGTACCCAAGTTAGACATTCTAGTTAACGCAGTTCGGCGGAAGCTATGGGTGCTGGCTCCTTCAATCCCCAACACCTCAAACGCTCCTCTTAGAATGACCGCTGCTGAGTCTGGGTGGATGTGCCCCCTACCCCAACGACCGGGGAAGACATAGGTTTTTCCGGCACTGGATTGATGAGCTGCTAACAATGCCACAAGTTCTGCTCTGACTGGGATAGAGCGAGTAGATCGCTTTCCCTTTGTGCTGCCCTTCCTCAGGGTTAGGCGCGATCGCACACCACCAGGTCCGTAGATATCATCCGTTCTAAGGGAGCAAGCTTCAGCAATCCTACAACCCGTGTAGAAACATACGCCGAACAAAGCTCTGTCTCTGGCATTGGTCAAGCCAAGCTCAAACAGTTGCGTTACTTCGTTGGAGGTGAGGAGTTTAGCCTTGCCGTGGCGATTGACTTTCATGGGAAGCTACACCGGAAAGTATAAATTTTACGATGTATAAGGGTCAAAGTATTGGAATTCCGTTGTTAGTCGTCAACCTCTAGCTTCTGTACTACTCAGGCTTAGAAGCTGAAGCGAAGAGCCTCTCAATTATCTTGGCATTCTCCTCATCCCAAAGTGCTTGGGTGTAGCCAGGTTGCTCAAGTGCAGCCCTCTATATAGCAAAATCCCCTAGTTGCAGATACGTCACTAGGGGATGAAGAAAGATATGGGGAGTGAACTGCTAGCAGCTTAGCAATGTAGATCACCCCAATTGTTTAGGCAGCAATCTTGCGTTGTTGCTTACGTCTTGTAGCAGCAATGCCAGCTCCCGCTAGCGCTAGCCCTGCGAGGGTTGTGGGTTCAGGGACAGCTTCCGCTGAGCGCTCTGTGATGCTGGTTGCTCTTGCGCCTGCATACGAAGAATAATTGTTGTCGTATTTATAGCCGTAATCGCCGTAGATGGCAGTCCTGCCATCTGTAGTATCCTCAGCATAGAAGTAGGAATACTGGTTCTGATCGCTAAACCCTAAATTCAAGAAGTTGGCGGCATTGCCGTAATACGGTTGGTAATATCCTCCTGCTGGAAAATCATAATGGGTCAAGCCCATATTGTTGATACCAGATTTTCCATAGGCTGTGCCTTTGTGAGTAAAGCTGGCATCTAGCAAGCTGTTCAAACTCCAGCCTTTGTAGCTGTAATCATAACCATTCCCGTACTGGTATTGGTATTGGTAGTCCGGGGTATCGTCCACCTGAAGCCAACCCGTTGTGGCAGTGTTATCATCCCACTGGATATTGAAGTCATAAAAGCTAGCGGCTTGAGCAGAACCCGCTTGCAATAGATTGGCACCCAGCGTTACTCCAGCAACAACTGTAGCGATCGAGCGAATGAATGGAAACATCATTGGAATTTTTCCTGAGTATAGTTGTTGTTGCAATAAGCACACATACCACCTAGACTCACAATACACATTTCTTGGGCACTATCAGCGCCCTTCTTCTTCTCCTCATAGAGTTTTCACGGAATCAATATTTTCATCTAAAGTAAGTCCGCTCTGGTATTCGCGTATTTATTAATACCGCTGCATGTTCGTGTTCGGTAAGGGTGCAACCAGACGGACGATCGCCACTCTCAACTATTGTGTTGTGGGAACTGGCGTGAAAGGGCGTGATAAGGCGTGATGAAACACTGCGATCGCCCCCATTTTAAGAGCCACCGCTCGTTCCTGAACAATTAACTGATACACCACCACTTTTCTCAATTACTTGAGTGATATTAGAACTGCACTCCTTATTTGCTGATTTTGGATAGAGCTTTTTTAGGTTTCGTGAAGAAATATTCAGCTTTACTCCTGCAATAGAGGTATTAGGCAGAATGGAATTTAAGCAATAAAATGAATTGCAGTTTACTCGGAGTTCTGAGTAAACAGTTTGCTTAATAAAAGTTAGGCAAATTCATACTGCGGTATATAAGGAAGTTCAAACAAAGGTGTGATTTATGAATGCGGCAACAATTGTGGCGCTCCTTTCTATTTCTGCCACCTTGCTAGGCATTCTTTGGCAAGTTCAAGCTAAGAGAATGGATGAAAGGTTTGCTGCTCATCTCAAACGTATTGACAAGCAATTGAGTGATTTATATGGTCCGTTATACGCTTTGTTTGAATCAGGTGACAAGCAATGGCGTGCCTTCCTTAAAGAGTTCTCCAACTGTGCTGATCCAGAGTTTTTAGGCTTTTTCCCGATTGATAATGAAAAAGAGTTTGAGCCCCCTAGTAAAGAACAATTAAGAATATTTCGCCTATGGACAGAAAATATTTTTGTGCAGACCGATATCCGTATGGAAGAAATAATTATTAATCATGCAGAGCTTCTAGTAGGCGAAAAAATGCCAGAACCTTTTCTGGATTTTTGTGTGCATGTATCCTCGATTAGAGCTTCAGTGGCTGAATGGAAGTCCTCAGAATTCGACCTAGAAGATTGGAGAAAGCATCTAGCGATCTTTCCACATCCAGCAGGTGCACTCCATGATTACATCAAAGCTTCTTTTGAGGTACTAAAAAAAGAACAGAGCCTACTACTTGCAGGCGCAAGAAGGTGTGTTAACGAAAGAGAATTAAATAAGAAAATCGAACTAAGAATTATGCAATTAAGGGCTTTGGAGGCTCAGAGAAAGCAAAGAAATGAGGAATTAAAGGCTATGGAGGCACAAAGAATAGCTGGTCTCACCTCAGGAGACATGGAGTGGAAAGAATAAAATATTGTAAATGGGGAAGATCCAAAAGTACTGTTTTTGAATTTGTTAGTATCTTTTTACTCCTCACTCCCACTTAATTCAATTATCTCATGAGTGAAAGCTATCGCATCTCTCATAATAATCTAAGCGGAAGTGAGCATCCTGAGATGGGGATGAGTTAACGAATGGAGTAGATATTGGTTTCCTTTCTAAATTCTCAGCACTCTCAAAACGTTTGATTAATTCATCAATGATGCGCCGATCTGTAGTGTATAAACCTAGTTCGCGTTCCTCGGATTTGTCACTTGATGTTAAAAAGTTATGACTGCCAAGCATCGCAAACTGGCGATCGCATACTAAAAACTTTTCATGGGTACCTAGAAGCTTCAGCCTAACTGTACCTGGGTAATTATTCTCTAAATCTTCTAACTGGCTTAAGCCATCATACTTACTCCTAGGCATGGCTTTTAGTTTTTCCCGAACAGAGCCAGAAGAGAGTCCCACTTCATTTATGTCCTGCAAATACCCCCAACCAATATCGGCCTGTCCTTTCCGGATGTTCAGAAAAGTCCGCAGATAATTGAGTAATTCCAAGCTGTTCCAAAGAATTCCCCAGTGAGGCCAAGGGCAAACAAGAATGAGACGGTGCTGTGCTTTCTTGACTGCATTGAGTAAAATTTTTCGGCTTTCATCGCGATTGTAGATCAGCTTGTACTCATAACCAGGCTGAATCTCTCCCAATAGCTGATTAAGTTCAGTTATTCGTCTGTCCACAGCTTCATCAACTTGGCCTACAAGTGCTTCAGATAGTGAAGCCAAAGTAGTTTCTAACTCGCTGATCCTCCCAGAGCCTGCAATTAGTTGCTTTATTTGATGTTGCATCGAATCTAGAGCTTGGGTACGGTCATGTAATGCTTCAAAGCTGGTGTCTAAATCTTTGAGCCAAGCTTCCATATCCTGAATCTGTTGCTGTATCTCATCTGAGTACTGAACTAGTGACTGCTCAGGGCGTTCGACAAAAGCTTGGTTTAGCATCTCAAGTTCCATCTTCAAGCTTGTAACCCCGTGATCGACGCGATCGACAATTGTCTGCTGCCACGGTGTTAGCTCTTGCCTGGTTAGGAACTGTTGTGACTTCTGCTCTAAGTTTATGATTGCGTTTCCAACTTGCCCCAACCTTTCGTCTGTACCCAGCTCTGTGATGGACAGCCGCACTTCCTGTACCTGCTGCCGTAAGTCATGGGTTTGAGATCGCAAGCCCTCAATGTCTGCCTCTAGAGGAGCTGGGTTAAATGGTTCTGGGGGCGAGGGTAGCCGTTCAAGCTGCTGTTGCAGTTGTAAGACAGCATCGATTAATTCAGCTACCTTTTGACGCTCAGCTTTAGTACTAACTTGATGGTTTAATACCTCTAGCTGCTTGCTTAGGATTGCAGTAGCTTCTGAAGTTGTCTTAAGTTTTACTTCCAACTCGGAGATATGAGGTTGAACAATAGTTCTGTTGACCTGCTCTAGCTGTTCAATCTGCTGGGTGAGTTGGCTTAGCTGTGCTTGCAATGATGTAGAACGTGCTTCAGATCCCTCGGCTTGAGACTGAAGACTGATCTGGAGCTGGCTAACTTCCTGCTGAAGTGGATTGAGGTCAATAGCTTGCAGGGGAATCAAACTAGCTTCTACCGCTGCTAGTCCCTGAGAAAGTTGAGTGATCGTGCTTCCAACTTGCTCAATCTTCTCCTCTAAGTATTGGGGATTGAATGGAGGGATTTGAGATATCTCTGTTTGCAACTGTCTTTGTAAAATCTGGAGTTCGCTGTCTACATAGTGACGAACTCCAGTAACAGTGGTCTCAGCATCCTTCTGTAAGTTAACAATCGCCTCTTGAGTTCTTACTAGCTGAGTATGGATATTGGTCAGATCAAATGAATCAGGTGGAGGAGGAAGTGCTTGCAATTGCTGCTGAACGCCATCAAATCTTTTTTGAACTTGGGTATCAACTTGAGTGATAACAGCCTGGGTATCACGCTGGCTTTGCTTCTGAAAACGCTCACGATTTAACACATTCAAGGCCAGTGACATCGATAGTGGAGCGGCGGCAAAAACAACTTGCTGAGATACAGCAGCAGCCACTGTTCCGATAGCGGAAGTCAGCAGCGAGGCATACTCTGCCCTCTGCAACCATTGATTATTTGCGTTACCCATGTCACTCACTTAGGAATCCTTTAGCTAGAGGATTCCACGTTTACCCTAA
>NZ_JACJOD010000090.1 GCF_014695385.1 Trichocoleus sp. FACHB-46
GGTAGCCAAATAGGTCAATTTATGGAGCGGAAGCGGACAGAAATAGCTTTACGCGAGAGCCAAGATCTGTTCCAAAGCTTCATGAACCACAGCCCAATGGCAGCATTTATTAAGGACGAAGCGGGGCGCTATCTCTATGTCAATAGCTGGGCAGAGCGAGTCAATCAACGTCAGAAAGCTGATTTTATTGGCAAAACCGATTTTGAAATATTGCCACCTGCCATTGCTCACCAACTACATGAGAATGATCTGACTGTCTTGAGTAATGGTCAACCCATGCAGACGCTGGAGACTGTGCAGCAGTTTGGTAGGGAACGCAGCTATATGTCTTTTAAGTTCCCTTTTCGGAACGCGGCTAGGCAAAAACTCCTGGCAGGAGTGGCGATCGATGTGACTGATCGAATTCAAGCCGAAGCAGCCTTGCAGCAGCGAGAAGCAGAACTTCGCCTAATCACCAATGCTGTGCCTGTTCTGATCTCGTTTGTGGATGCTGAACAGCGTTATCGCTTCAACAACCAGAAGTATGAAGAGTGGTTTGGACGGTCTGCGGCTGAAGTTAACGGTAAGTACATTTGGGAGGTGCTGGGGGAAACGGCCTACGCAGCCATTCGGCCTTATGTCGAGCAGGTACTATCAGGGCAAGAAGTCACCTTTGAAACCAAAGCTACCTATAGTACGGGTGACCTCCGTGATGTGGTTGTCACTTATGTTCCTCGCTTTGATCACAAGGGAACTGTGGAAGGCTTTGTGACCTTAGTGAACGATATCACTCGCCGCAAGCAGGCAGAAGCGGCACTAATTGCACAAGAACAGCGATACCGCTACATTTTTGAGTCGGTGAGTGTCGCGATTTGGGAAGAAGATTTTTCTGAAGTCAAAGCCGCGATCACGCAACTCAAAGCAGCAGGCGTTAAGGATTTTCGTCAGTACTTCGCTCAACATCCTGAATTTGTGCACCAGGCGATGGGTTTGGTGCATATCCGGGATGTCAATCAAGCAGCGCTGCAAATGTTTGGTGCTCAAGATAAGGCAGAATTATTAACCTCCTTACATCAGATCTTTGTTCCAGAGACTCAAGAAGTCTTTATTGGAGAACTGTTGGCAATCGCAGCTGAAGAACCATTGTTTGCGGCAGAAACAGTACTGCAAAACCTACAAGGCGATCGCTTTGATGTCTGGGTGACCATTACCTTTCCATCTCCCTCAGAAGCCTGTGACCGTGTTCTAGTATCTCTGTTAGACATTACCGATCGCAAACAAGCAGAAGCAGCCTTGCGAACCAGTGCTGAGCGATTAAGCGTGGCATTAGCGGCGGCAAAACTAGGGGATTGGAATTGGGATGCTGCAACAGATCTCGTGACATTGTCAGAACGAGCTACGGCAATATTTGGCATTCCATCAAGTTCCCATCTAACTTGGGCCGAGATGTGGAATCTCCTACATCAAGACGATCGAGAACAAGCCCGTTTACAAGTAGAACAGGCGATCGCCGAACAGAGCAACTACGACATTGAGTATCGCGTGATTCATGCCGATGGCTCTGAACGATGGATCGCGGCTAAAGGGCGGGCTCAATACGATTCCTCCAGGCAAGCTCTAGGAATGTTGGAGGTTGTGCAGGATATCACGCCTCGTAAGCAGGCTGAGGCAGAACGAGAACAACTTTTGCTGAGAGAGCAGGCGGCGAGAGAAGAGGCCGAACAAGCGAATCGGATCAAAGATGAGTTTTTAGCCGTGCTCTCTCATGAGTTGCGATCGCCCCTTAATCCCATCTTGGGATGGGCACAGCTTCTGAAATCTCGCACTTTGGATGCACAAAAGACACAGCACGCGCTGGAAACGATTGAGCGCAATGCCAAACTGCAAACGCAATTGATTGAAGATCTACTGGATGTATCCCGTATTCTGCGTGGCAAGCTGGTGTTGAACACCGCGATCGTCAACCTTGGCAGTACCATTGAGGCCGCACTAGAAACCGTAAAACTCGCCGCAGAAGCCAAAGGAATTGAGATTCAAAAAAGATTTAACCCTGCTGTAGGACAAGTGAGGGGAGACCAGGCCCGGTTGCAACAGATCATCTGGAACTTGCTCTCCAATGCTGTGAAATTCACTCCTGCTGGTGGCAGAGTGGAAATTTGCTTAGAGCAGGTTGACACCGAGGCTCACATCCAAGTCAAGGATACGGGCAAAGGCATCAATTCCCAGTTTCTCCCTTATGTGTTCGAATACTTCCGTCAAGAGGATGGCACCACGACCCGGAAGTTTGGAGGACTAGGACTAGGACTGGCGATTGTCGGTCATCTGACCGAACTGCATGGAGGTACTGTTGAGGCACAGAGTCCAGGTGAGGAGCTAGGCGCTACATTTACCGTTAGATTGCCGTTGTTAATCAGCACTGAGCCACGAAACCTGAGCGGGCAAGACGCTTCATTGAGTAGTCGAAACTCTACACTTGACCTGCCCCTCACAGGCTTGCGACTTCTAGTTGTAGATGATGAACCAGATATTCGCGACATTGTATCGTTTGTCCTAGAGCAAGCGGGAGCCTCTGTGAGCATTGCTGCCTCCGCTTTAGAAGCTTTAGACCGACTCCAGCAATTCCTACCCGATGCAATAGTTTGTGACATTGGCATGCCAGATATGGATGGGTACATGCTGATGCGTCAAGTCCGCATGTTACCCCCAGACCAAGGCGGAGGGGTTCTAGCGATCGCCCTGACCGCCTATGCTGGAGAAATTGATCAGCAGCAAGCCCTGGCAGCAGGGTTTCAGAGGCACATGGCTAAACCCATTGAACCAGAGGATTTAGTGAGAGCGATCATCGCTTTAATGAAATCATGAGCGCGAACAACTCGGTATCGCTATCTTGATTGACTTGATCTCACCTAGGAAAATGCCCCATCCGACCCGCTCTCAAGTACAGCGCTATGGCATTGCTGGGCTCAGCGTTTTGCTGGCAAGTGTGCTGATGCTCCTACTAGACCCTCTGCTAGCTATGACTCGCAGCCCTTTCCTGCTGTTCTTTGGCGCTGTCATGGTCAGTGCTTGGTATGGAGGCTTAGGTCCAGGGCTCTTTGCCACCGCTTTGTCAGGTTTCATTAGCACTTACTTTTTTCTTCCGCCTCTATATTCCCTGTCTCTAGACTGGGTGAATGGCTCGCGGTTAAGTTTGTTTCTGCTGGAGGGCGTCCTGATCAGTGCCCTATCTGATGCCCTACGGGTCGCCAAGCAGCGGGTGGAGCGATCATTATTCAAGCTGCAGCTTAGTGAGGAACAGTATCGGCAATTAGTCGTTCAGGGCCAAGCACAAACGAATACCTTGAATGCGATCTTTTCCGCATCTGTGGATCATATCTATGTCTTTGACCAAGCAGGGCGATATCGATATGTCAGCGATGGAGGAGCCCAAGTACTAGGGTTTCAACCCCATGATTTGGTTGGTAAAACTTGGAAAGAGCTGGGTTTACCTGCTGATCTGATGGAACCCGTAGATGCTCAGCGAGAAACCGTGATGACGACTGGGCGATCGCTCACTAGCGAAACAGTTTTCACCACAGACAATGGGGTGCGGTTTTACGAATATATTCTGGCTCCACTCCACGCAGATCCATCCACGCAATCTGTGGTGGTAATCTCCCGAGATGTGACCGAGCGCAAGCAAGCAGAGGCCGAGCGGAACCAGCTTCTGGTACGAGAGCAAGCCGCGCGAGCAGAAGCGGAGGTGCAGCGGAATCGATTGCATTCACTTCTCCTCCAAGCTCCAGCTTTTATTTGTATCAGTCGTGGGCCTGATCATGTCTTTGAGTTTGCCAATCCCCGCTACTATCAACTCGTCGGAAACCGCGAACTGATTGGGCGCACCAATCGAGAAGCCTTTCCTGAACTAGCAGGACAAGGTTTTTTTGAACTTCTAGATCAAGTGCTGGCCACTGGACAGCCCTTCTTTGGCAACGAAATCGCGGCTCAATTGGATCGGCAAGGGAATGGATCAATCGAGGAGGGGTTTTTTAACTTTGTCTACCAGCCCATGTTCGATATCAATGGTGCTGTAGAAGGGGTGATTACCTTTGGCTTTGAAGTGACCGACCAAGTTGTGGCACGGCGGCAAGCCGAAGCCTTAGCCGCAGACCTGAGAATCCAACAGGTGGCGCTGAAGAAAAGTGAAGCTCGCTTCAGCCGCTTAGTTGAATCCAACATTATTGGCGTGCTTCTGGCGGGTCCCAGTGGCACGATTATGGAGGCGAACGATGCCTTCCTCAAAATAGTGGGTTATACCCGTGAAGACTTGCATGATGGCGTGATGAACTGGTCTGAGATGACACCACCAGAGTACGTCCAGCAGGATGAGCTCGTGTTACAAGAACTTGCTGCCTCTGGGAGTTGCACCCCATTCGAGAAGGCATACATTCGTAAAGATGGCAGTCAGGTTCCCATTTTGCTGGGAGCTGCACGACTCGAAAGTGACGA
>NZ_JACJOD010000091.1 GCF_014695385.1 Trichocoleus sp. FACHB-46
CAAGGATTTCCCATTCTGCATCAGTCAGAGTGCTCGAATATGCCATGGCGACTAAACTAGAGGATTGTAGGTGCCTTTATTCACCATTATAAAGATGTCAAATCGGCTCTATAAGCTGTCATTGATGCAGGGGTGACTTGTTAACGAGTCAGAACTTCAAAGAATCGAGAAGGCGATCGCCCCTCTACTTCACTGGAGCGATCGCAGTCAAAGACAGTTTCTTGACTGTCCATTCTAAGAAGGAAGCTCAAAGCCGCTGTTTTACACTGAAGCCACTTGCCAGCAAGGAAAGGGGTTAGACTTTGATGCAATTTTGGTTGGTTATCTTGTTAGAGGCCATTTGCGGATCGATCGTTGGAGCTGTGGCCTGGGCTTACCTGATTGCAGCCTTAGCCGTTTTCCGGGCTAAAACCGATGCTCATTCTGGCTATATACCTGAACCAGCCGCTGATAAAGTACCGTTTTCTCTTGAAACAGTGCGGCTCATCGGTTCCATTGTGGCCCCTCTATTGAGCACTTATTTGATTTGGATCGGGATGCCACTCTCTTATGTCGTCATTGGAAGTGTGCTCCTAGCGGCCTGGAGCGTTGTGCTTTGTCCTGACTTCGAAGACCCGCACTCTTCTTGGTTTATTCCCTCTGCTTTTTATCTCCCCTGCTTGCCGTTATGTACCGTTCTGGCAAGCATCAGAGAGCTGAAATCCAAAATGACCAAAGGGCTATAAAGCCACAGACCCTCTCAAGTATTACTGCGAGTGTCAGAAACGAAGCGATCGCTCCTCCATCCCCAGCAGCCTTAAGCGATCGCCCCTGCAACTTTTCCCAAATTGGGGAACACAACCTCATCACTGAACTGCTGCTCGTCCCTGCCAGTTGTCCAGAATTAGGACATCTGTTTACACTGGCTCTGGAGTTGAAGAGCGATCGCCACACGTCCCAAATTGGGACAACTAACCAACAAAGACGAGTGGAGGCTTGGGGTTTCCTGGCTGCTGCTGAGCGATCGCGCTATTGTTAGGTATTTTTGGGATTTTGCGCGCTGGAGTCGGGTGAATCCCAATCATTTTCGTGTAGCTACGCAATAGTAATTCATGAATAAAGCAGCTTACGCCTCTACAAAACCCCTGACTCTAGTTGCTCTAAATATATGAAATCAGGAGACTTTACTCCAGCATCGGCTCTTATCTTCACAAGTTCAGGAGATTCAAAAAATCGCTTGGCATCCTCTATCGATGTCCAGGATGAGAAATGCACCACTTTGTTAGGATTACTTTCATACTTTAAGACCTGATACGCTCTCTCTCCAGCTTCCCTTCTTATATCGGAGGCATCATCGAAAATCTTCTTCCATGACTTATAGTCTTCAACTTCATGAATGATCAGTACATATTTCATGCTTTTTCTAACTTCTAGTATTTTGATTGACTAAACAAAGGCTTCGGCCTGCGTTAGCTTTCCGACTGTCAAAGCTGGGCCTAGGTTTTGCGTCACAGTGCGTCGCATCTTACGCTTCACTAGAGCGATCGCCCTTTCAACTTTCCCCCAATTGGGGAACGCAGCTTCATCAAAGCAGAGGCTGGCTTAGCTTCCTCAGATACTCCTACAGCCAATTATTCTCCTTAAGAAACTGAACTGCTGACATCCACCCTTGTATAACAGCAATTAGGGCTTTTATGGGTTTGTTTTCTATTCGAGCCCAAAAGCCTTGGTTCCACAAATCCCACTCAGTGCTACCCGAAGCATAAAGATTATTGCTTTTTATCCATGCTTCGGCTCTCTCGCCTGCTTCCGCTGGCAAAATCATCACTTCTGTTCTGCTCTATCGAAAATCAAGCTCCTAGCCCCGTCTCTTGAAACTCAGCTTGATTCGCGAAAATAGAGAAGGTCCGACTAATACCAGCTTCTTCTAGAAGAAGCTGAATGGGCTCATTGAGGGAGCATAGAAACAATTGCCCTTGGGCTGTTTGAACATCCTTGAGAATCGCGACTAAAATCCTTAATCCGGCGCTATCCATCGATTCGATCTCTTGAAAGTTAATCAAGAACGTCTTGATTCCAGCCCCAAGGGCATCCTGAATTTCCTCACGAACGTCGGTCGCAGAGGCACCACTAAAGTCTGGAGAGGGATAAGAAATCAGGAGGGGATTAGTCCGCATAGTATCTCTGTGGAGAAAACTAGTTTTAAGTATCCAATGATACATAAATTTCCACAAAGCACCGATGTTTAAAGTGTAAAGCTGAGGCTAGCAATCCTGAGCCAAAAATGTCAGTTCTTGCCGCGATCGCCTGTTACCCTTTACCAAACCCGATCGCACCTTTAACTTTTCCCAATTGGAGAACGCAACCCCATCACTGAACTACCGCTCATTCCCGCCAGTTGTCCAGAATTCGGACATCGGCTGGGATGAAATGCTTACCTCAATGAGGACGAGTGGGAGCCCTGGGGGATCTTGGCTGCTGAGCGATCGCTCAGCTTCAGCGGATGTTGAGCCAGGTCTTACAAAGCTCCCTTAAGTCAGGATACGTAGACACTATAAGAATTTGCAACATCAACCACATAAAATGTTGGGAACCCATTGAACAGATTCTTACAACTCGAAGGTCGTTCTATGTATCCTCTCGTCCTGTCTCATGAGGTCGTTTCAACCTTTTCCTTTTGGCATAGGGTGTACTTCAAGAAGGCATTTCTGCTGGTAAAGAGCTGTACGGTTTCTATAAAAAGTTCAATACCGATCAAAGACAGGAAGCTTTCAATACGGCAGTCAGTTTATCGGAGACGGGGATTGAAGTTTGTATTACTTGTCTACCGACTGCGTACAAGGTTTGGGTTAGCCTCAGAAAATTGGAGCAAGTTGCATTGTGTTTTTTGTTAAATGCACAGCCAGACGAAGCAACGCCTATTTAGCTAGCTAACAAGTTATCGAGACACTTCTAAGGCTGCTCTGCCTAGCTACAGACTTGATGAGAGCTGGGAATCAAGCTGAGCTGCTAACAGGTGAAACCTCAAGAGAAGCTTTTGCGAGAGCCAAGGATGCAGGTTTAACCGTCGTAGGGTGGAGCCTGTCAGCATCAAACCGCAACCTTTAACTGCTGAGCGATCGGAGTGAAGACTTAAGAAATCCTTAACTTGTATGTAGAAAATATAACTTTGTTATCACAAACCCATGCCACAATCAATAAGTATAAAAATATACTCATTGATTTGATAAACAGTTAAGCAATGACCGTATTAACAGGTGAATGTTTGCTTTCCGAGGCAGGCCATCTATACCGAGTTATAGAAGCCGTTGATGACGTGGTTTCTATAACTAGAGTTAATAGCTATACAGTGCTGGCCTTTAAGAGTTGTACGCTCCAAACTCTGTTTCGTCCTTCTGCCTGCTCTGAAGCTAGAGACTCTTGCAAAGGATGGTTACCGATAGAGGCTAAATAGCTTTTTAAGGGCCTCTTACACTCAATACTCTGGATTCGGAAATATAGACCCGCATGGCCAATGAGACTTAATTAGCAATTTGAATTGGCCCCTTTTGACTCAAACCCTACCTACACGGGATCAAGGCCCAAAAAGCCCAATTCAAACCAATTCAAAAGTTCGATCGCCTACTCTACCCACGATCCCAGCACCTAACTCACTCACGAAAATTACCCCAACCAGCACTCTAGGGCGTGTTTTAAAACCCTTTGGCAGAATAGAAATAGTGCAGGAATACTGATTAGCCTCCATGATTCTTCCACCACAAAAGAAGAACCGACGGGGTGAATTAAACGATCGGCAGTGGAAGCGCATTTGGCCCCTGCTTCCACCACAAAAGCCTCATACAGGTTGCCCCGCTAAAGACCATCGAACCGTCATCAACGGCATCTTGTGGATTCTCAGAACTGGTGCTCCTTGGCGAGACTTACCCAGTCGCTATGGCCACTGGTCAACAGTTTCAGGTCGATTCTACCACTGGCGTCACATCGGCTTGTGGCAGCAACTGCTCGAAGCCCTGCAGATCGAGGCCGATGCCGAGGGCAAAATTAACTGGGACATCCACTTTGTCGATGGGAGTGTTGTCCGTGCGCATCAACATGCAGCAGGAGCAAAAAGGGGGAACTAGCCCCAAGCAGCCTCTTATCCACCACTGA
>NZ_JACJOD010000092.1:0-2500 GCF_014695385.1 Trichocoleus sp. FACHB-46
CCCTGGCATCGAGCTATTGTCCCGTGGGGCTGCCCCCAAAGTATCGTCGCCGCTACAGCGTTTCACCTCTGAGTTCGGGATGGGTCAGTGTGGTTCCACCGTGCCATGAACACCAGGAATATCTTCAAAACCTTGAAGGCTGCATAGTCCCTTGTCATTTCGTCACCAACGTCTGTTGTGATTCGAGGTCAAGCCCTCGGTCTGTTAGTATTGCTCGACTTCATGTGTTGCCACACTTCCATCTACAACCTATTAACGGGTGTTCTGCCCGTGACCTTACTGGATTAACTCCATGAGAGCACTCATCTTGAGGTGGGCTTCCCACTTAGATGCTTTCAGCGGTTATCCGCTCCGCACTTGGCTACCCAGCGTTTACCGTTGGCACGATAACTGGTACACCAGCGGTGCGTTCCTCCCGGTCCTCTCGTACTAAGGAGGATTCCTCTCAATGCTCTTGCGCCTGCACCGGATATGGACCGAACTGTCTCACGACGTTCTGAACCCAGCTCACGTACCGCTTTAATGGGCGAACAGCCCAACCCTTGGCACGTACTTCCGCACCAGGTTGCGATGAGCCGACATCGAGGTGCCAAACCTCCCCGTCGATGTGAACTCTTGGGGGAGATCAGCCTGTTATCCCTAGAGTAACTTTTATCCGTTGAGCGACGGCCCTTCCACTCAGTGCCGTCGGATCACTAAGGCCGACTTTCGTCCCTGCTCGACTTGTTTGTCTCGCAGTCAAGCTCTCTTCTGCCTTTACACTCTACGGCTGATTTCCAACCAGCCTGAGAGAACCTTTGCGCGCCTCCGTTACCTTTTAGGAGGCGACCGCCCCAGTCAAACTGCCCACCTGATACTGTTCCCTCGCCAGCTAATGGCTTAGGGTTAGAATTCTAGCCTCACAAGAGTGGTATCTCACCGTTGACTCCGTTGCTCCCACAAGAGCAACTTCTTAGTCTCCCACCTATCCTGCGCATGCAAGGCCCGAACCCAATACCAGGCTACAGTAAAGCTTCATAGGGTCTTTCTGTCCGGGTGCAGGTAGTCCGTATCTTCACAGACATTCCTATTTCGCCGAGCCTCTCTCTGAGACAGCATCCAGATCGTTACGCCTTTCGTGCGGGTCGGAACTTACCCGACAAGGAATTTCGCTACCTTAGGACCGTTATAGTTACGGCCGCCGTTCACCGGGGCTTCAGTCGCCAGCTTCAACTCCGAAGAGCCTGACCGACTTCCTTAACCTTCCGGCACTGGGCAGGCGTCAGCCCCCATACTTCGTCTTACGACTTCGCGGAGACCTGTGTTTTTGGTAAACAGTCGCCTGGATCTCTTCACTGCGACCACCTCTCGGTGGCACCCCTTCTCCCGAAGTTACGGGGCCATTTTGCCGAGTTCCTTAGAGAGAGTTATCTCGCGCCCTTGGGTATTCTCAACCATCCCACCTGTGTCGGTTTCGGGTACAGGTAATCATGGATTATCGTGCTTAGAGCTTTTCTAGGAAGCCTGACTTCAACCACTTCGGGTCCGTAGACCCTCGTACTCATGCCTCAGCTCAGAGCGTTTTCACCGCTCCTCATCACCTTGGACACTTGAACCGGTAACCAACATCCGGCTGGCCTAGCCTTCTCCGTCCCTCTGCACTATCCATCATCAGTATCGGAATGTTGACCGATTGTCCATCGACTACGCTTCTCAGCCTCGCCTTAGGTCCTGACTAACCCTCCGTGGACGAGCCTTCCGGAGGAACCCTTGGGATTTCAGGGCATTGGATTCTCACCAATGTTTGCGCTACTCAAGCCGACATTCTCACTTCCGCTTCGTCCATACCTGCTCTCGCTAGTACTTCTCACTACTACGGAACGCTCCCCTACCGATTAATTTATTAATCCCACAGCTTCGGCATGTCACTTAGCCCCGTTCATTTTCGGCGCAGAATCGCTTGACCAGTGAGCTATTACGCACTCTTTTAAGGATGGCTGCTTCTAGGCAAACCTCCTGGTTGTCTCGGCAATTCCACCTCCTTTATCACTTAGTGACAATTTGGGGGCCTTAGCTGGTGGTCTGGGCTGTTTCCCTTTCGACAATGGAGCTTATCCCCCACTGTCTCACTGGCAACGTGTTCAACGGGTATTCTGAGTTTGTCTCGATTTGGTACCGCTCTCGCAGCCCGCACCGAAACAGTGCTTTACCCCCCGCCTATAATCGTTACCGCTGCGCCTCAACACATTTCGGGGAGAACCAGCTAGCTCCGGGTTCGATTGGCATTTCACCCCTAACCACACCTCATCCGCCGATTTTTCAACATCGGTCGGTTCGGACCTCCACTTGGTGTTACCCAAGCTTCATCCTGGACATGGTTAGATCACCCGGGTTCGGGTCTATAAACAGTGACCTATTCGCCCTTTTCAGACTCGCTTTCGCTTTGACTTCGGCATTCTCGCCTTAATCTGCCACTGCCTATAAGTCGCCGGCTCATTCTTCAACAGGCACACCGTCACCC